>NZ_VOXZ01000013.1:0-81232 GCF_013420455.1 Acinetobacter sp. YH01004 | reverse complement strand
TACTTCATGTACCACCATCATTTTAAAGGCGAAGCTATAATCACGTTGTGTGCGCTTAACTCGTTGTTCTCGTGCATGTTCCATAAAATAAGTCTCTTAAGGTGTAAACTTATTTCAGGACGGGACAAGTGCCTATAGTACAGCGCAAAAAGCTTTTGATGAACAATTGATTCAATCCACAAGTCTGCGTCAATACATCATTAAGAACTTAGAGCAAGTCATTCAGCAACGACGCGAAGAAATTATCCAGTGGCTGATTGATGAGTCGGGCAGTACCCGTTTAAAAGCCAATATCGAAGTCGATGCTGCTTTAGGGATTATTCAAGAAGCTGCACAATTTCCCGAGCAAATGACCACGACGCAACTGGAAAGCAAAGATCCGAAAGTCCGTAGTGTTGTTTTGCGTAAACCTTTGGGTGTTATTGCTGTGATCAGTCCGTGGAATTTCCCTTTCCATTTGTCTATGCGTTCAGTGGTTACAGCGATTGCTTGTGGTAATAGTGTAGTGCTCAAACCTGCCAGTGATACGCCAGTCACAGGTGGAACTATACTCGGTAAACTGTTCGAAGAAGCAGACTTGCCTGCAGGCGTACTCAATGTGGTGGCGGGTGCGAGTCGTGAAATTGGTGATTACTTTGTTGAGCATGTAACTCCTAAAATGATTTCATTTACAGGCTCTACAGAAGTTGGACAGCATGTAGGGCAACTGGCCGTTGCGGGTGAGCATTTAAAACGTGTCGCCTTAGAACTCGGTGGCAATGCACCTTTAGTCATTTTGGATGATGCAGATATAGATTTGGCCGTAGAACTAACTGTGATGGGGCGCTTTTTGCATCAAGGTCAAATTTGCATGAGTACCAATCGGGTCATTGTCGATCAGTCTATTTATGCAGCCTATCTTGAAAAATTGTTAGCAAGTGTGTCGCAATTAGTAGTAGGTGATCCGAATAAAAATGACACCTTGATTGGGCCAATTATTAATGCAGAACAGGTGAAAAAGCATCAGCATATTATTAAAAAAGCACAGGCGCAGGGTGCAGAATTGGTTTATGCGGGCGGGGTTACGGGGAACTTAGTTGCACCACATGTTTTTGTGAATGTCGCTGCCGATTCAGAAATTGTACAAAATGAAAGTTTTGGACCTATTTTACCGATTCTCAAAGCAGCAGATACCGCACATGCCTTACAGTTAGCGAACGATACACGCTATGGTTTATCTGCTGCTGTATGCACTACAAATGTAGAACGCGGTGCAGAATTTGCAGCACAGTTTGATGTTGGAATGACACATATTAATGGTATTACCGTTGCCGATCATGCCAATGCACCGTTTGGTGGTGAGAAAAACTCAGGCTTAGGTCGTTTTAATGGGCGCTGGATATTTGAAGAATTTACCCGCACGCATTGGCTGACATTGCCAGCTTAACGGTAATTATTTGTCCTGCGTTTTGTTTGAGTAAGAAGGAATGCGTGGGTGCGCACTTACTGTTCATGATCAAAACGCATAATATAGTGCGTGTGTCTAATCATCCAATTTGTATATGTGTGCCAATTTTAAACCAATAAGCATAGCGCAATTATCTGCATTAGGTCTGCCTGAAATTCCGTTTGAATATGCTGAAGAAGCGTATCCAAATTCGAGTGTGCCACTATTGTTTAAGTCTGAACAAGGTTTAGAGTGGCGCTCGGTGAATTTTGGCTTGATTCCCAAATGGGCGGAAGACAGAAGTATTGCGCAAAAAACCTATAATTGCCGTAACGAAACTTTATTAGAAAAACCAAGTTTTAGTGAAGCTGCTTATAAGTGTAAATTTGGCGCGATTGTTGTGTCAGAATTTTATGAATCCAAATATATAGACAGTAAACCGCAGCGTTGGGGTGTACGTCGTAAAGATGGACAGGCCTTTTTTATTGCAGCACTGTATGAAATTTGCCGTTTAAAGGATGGGCAAGGCACGGAAGAAATTGTCCGTTCTGCGAGTATGATTACCATGGACGCAATTGATCACGCGATGATGAAGGAATTTCATGAGCCTGGGCCAGTCAAACGTTCTGTTATTGTTATTCCACATGCACGTTTAGATGAATGGCTAAGTTTGAAAACACCGAACATACACAGCTTTGTGCAGGGCTTTCCTTTAGACGAGTTTGAGTGTTCACATGTACCAAAAGCAAAGATCGAAAAAGTAAGCCCCCAGCTCAATTTTTTCGATCTTTAAGTACATCTTGTGCTTATATAGGATAAGAACAGATGTGGAACAATAACGTGATGTTTAGCGTGCTAAATTATTAAAAATATGACGTAAACTTTCCATCATTTTTTCAATTTGTAGTGGAGTTAAACCATCAAATGACTGCTCTAAAACAACGCTAGTCAGATCATTAATTTTGTTGGTCATCTCATTACCTTTTTCAGTAAGCACGACACGAGTGATACGCGCATCATCATCACAAGAATAAGTTTCAACCAAACCTTCATCTTTTAAACGATAAACAATTTTAGTTGTAGTTGACATTTTTGACACCACCATGTCTGACAAATCAGACACACTCGCATGTGCTTTTGACCTTAATGCCAATAAAATACGACGGCGAGAATTATCTAAACCATACTTTTTAAGTGCCTGATCGACATTCTGTACATATTGAGCATGTACTTGTGTGACCCAATAATACGGAAATTGTTCAATATCATATTGGTCGGCGGATGGTAGAAATTTTGAATATTTCTTGGACATTGCATATTCCCTGCATTGTTTTAATTGTATTTTTGATATTTCACATTTTATGTGAAAACTCATGTGCTTAGCAAGATGCTTTCAGTGGCTAAAATTTGGTTGAAATCTGACGAAATATAATGAATCTCGATTTAGAAGCTGGCTTTGAAATGGCTATTTTTCCAAGCGCGTAGGCATTTGTTTAAGTTCAATCCATATTCATGTGTCATATCAATTAATCCTATAGAATTGTTTTAGTTTGGATTAGTAGTGAGTTATCTGGTTTTATAAGTTGAATTATCAATTTAACCATCAACTTAGGCTGCATTTTAGTTAAAAAAATACATTTGTACACTTGGCTTTTAGGTAAAAGTGCGGGTTATTGCGTTGAATTTTGCAAAAAAATTATAAGCTTTGGTCTAATCTTTTAACAATAGTTGTTTTTTATCAATATTTTAAGTTTAGATTAAAGTGTGGGTTGGCTTACAGTTGTAATCTATGACTAATGCGTCTAAAAATACATTACAATTCATTTGACATTTTTAATCCATTCTCACGGCTTTTGTTTGGCTGTCATCGCTCTAAAAAAATTAAGAATGTGAAAAATAAAGTAAAAACCTTCTTATAGATCGTACTGTTTAGTTTTATTCAAAAAAATTAAAAATTTAATTACAAATGTTCAAGATTGTGCATAATTAAGCTATCTATTGCTAAAAAGGTTACTTTTATGGATCCGTCGCCGTGCGCAGGTCTACTTTATATTTCGATTTCTGCTAACTATCTCGGAGCTATGAACTAATGGAGTTTTTATTAGATCCGGGAATATGGGTTGGTTTAATTACACTTATTATTCTAGAAATCGTATTAGGTATTGATAACCTAGTCTTTATTGCAATTCTTGCAGAAAAATTACCCCCAGAACAGCGTGATAAAGCCCGTGTGATTGGCTTATCTTTAGCGTTGTTTATGCGTTTAGGATTGTTATTTGCAATCTCTTGGTTGGTTACTTTAACCGAACCGTTAATTACCTTATTTGAAAAAACCTTTTCAGGGCGTGACCTCATTCTCTTGGGTGGCGGTTTGTTCCTCGTCTATAAGGCGGTAGGAGAGTTGCATGAGAAGATGGAAGGCAAACCCGAAGTCAAAGTCACGACCAATGTGGTTTATGCAAGTTTTGCCGCAGTTGTAGCACAAATTGTTGTTCTAGATGCAGTTTTCTCTTTAGACTCAGTCATTACCGCAATTGGCATGGTTGACAACATCTATGTGATGATGGTTGCCATGGTGGTTGCAATGTTGGTGATGTTACTTGCATCTAAGCCATTAACTGCTTTTGTGAACCGTCATCCAACAGTGGTGATTTTGTGTTTAAGCTTCTTACTATTAATTGGTATCAGCTTGATTGCAGAAGGTTTTGGCTTCCATATCCCTAAAGGTTATATCTATTCGGGTATTGGTGTTGCGATTGCTATTGAAGCGTTTAACCAATTTGGTCAGCGCAATGTTGCAAAACATGAAGCAAAAATTCCGTTACGTCACCGTACTGCAGATTCAATTTTAAAATTGATGGGGGGGCGAGTTGAAACCAGTAGCCCTGATTTGCATAACGAAGCGCAAGAAGCGTTTGCAGATGAAGAACGCTACATGATTGGTGGTGTCTTGACCTTGGCAGAGCGTTCAGTCGCATCAATTATGACGCCACGTAGCCAAATTTCATGGGTCGATATTGAAGATTCACCTGAACAAATCCGCGAACAGATTCTATCTGTACCACACAGCTTATTCCCAGTGTGTCGTGGTAGTTTAGATAAAGTCATTAGTATTGTACGTGCCAAAGAGTTGTTGGATGTATTGGACGAAGAAGAAGAGCTTAAAGCTTTAATTAAACGTCAGCGTCCAATTTACATTTTTGAAAAAATGAAAGTGATTGATGCGATCAATACGTTACGTACCTCTAAAGGTTCTTTGGTTTTAGTCAGCGATGAGTTTGGTAATGTTCAAGGTTTGATTTCACCGCTTGATGTGTTTGAAGCGATTGCAGGTGAATTCCCTGATGCAGACGAACAGTTAGATTTGGTTAAAACCAATGAAAACGAATGGAAAGCAACAGGTATGCTGGATTTATACCAGCTTGAACTTGAACTGGGTATGATGGATCTGATTGAAGAAGATGCAGGCTACATTAGCGTTGCAGGTTTGATTTTAGATAAAACCCAAGGTGAAGTTCAGGTCGGCACGCAGTTGGATTATCAAGGTGTGCACTTTGAAGTGACAGAACTTGATGGTAACCGTATTAAAACTGTGATGATTCGCTTACGCTAATTACTAAGCTTTGAATTAAATCACTCAAAAAGCTCTACCGAAATGGTGGAGCTTTTTTATGGTGTAATAAAAAGATTGTGATGTTTCATCCTGAAAATGTGTATCAGCGATAAGTCTGGATTTTAAAAGCTGAACATGAAATGTGGCATGGAATAGAAAAAAAGAAACAACCAAACAGGATTACAAATTTGGTTGCTTAAACAGGGAAAAGAAAAAGCGAGAAACTAAAACAAATGTTTAATTTGTATGTGACTTCGCCACTAAAAATTAAACTGCCAATTGATTTTCAATCACATTCCATAAATTTCGATGTGACTTTTTAAACATCGCCATATGCCCAATGGCTTTATGCTGATAACGCTTTGGTTTAAGTTCAATCATATTAGTCGATGCATGGGGATAGAGACGGAGTAAATCTTTCACATTGGCTTCGGTGGCAATCTCATCATCCGAACTCCAAATAGCAGTAATCGGGCAACGAATTTCATCGTGATAATGCTGTGAAACTGTTTTGCCTATAGCATTGATGACATAGCCGGGTTTGCTACAAAATTGTGCCCATTGTTGGGCCACATTTTTAGGTAGGTTTTCGCCCATGCCAATTGCATTGGTTGGGCCATAACCATGTGTGATTCTGGCAAGTGGAAAAATAACTTTAAACATCACAGGGGCAAGTAGGCGAGTACGACCTTTTAAACCTTTTGTGTGGCCTGTAGAGCCTGAAACAGCTACGACTTTTGCCACTTTATGATATTCAGGATTAATCCCCAGTAATTGTCCGCCTGCGCTGTGTCCCAATAAAACCACTTGTTCAGCTTGCGTTTTTTGCAGCAAAGTATTTACTGCTGCAGGAATATCTAACTGCCCCCAATCAACAATACTGGCTTCACATTGTTTCAATGGTTCGTGTAACGAATCACCAATACCACGAAAATCAAAACACAGCACAGCATAGCCTTGTTCATTTAGCCATGTGGCAAAAGCGTGATAAAAATTCTTGGTAATGCCTGTCGCGGGACAAATCAAGATGGGTAGACGCTGTGCTTGTGTATATTGATTTGGATAATAACGGGCAGCGAGGGCATAACCATCTGCACATATAATATTTAAGCTTTCAAATGTGCTCATAATGTTTTAAGGATGATGAGAATAAAGTTACTTTACACGAGTTCCAAAAAGAAACTTGTATTTATTCTGACTCTAAAGTCAAGCTTAGTAGTCTGCGAGTGTAGTTAAATAGCCACACGAAAAATAAAAGAGTGTTAAACATGGAAAGTTTATCTTTGGCAGTGCGCCTTGCGATTATTTTCAGTGGAATATTTTTGTGGGTGGGGATGCTTACAGGCGTGTGGAAATATTGGCAAATTCGTGCTTCTGCCCAAGCGCGTGCTCATTATTATGTGGATATCGCACATCGCAGTAGTTTGTTATATGCACCTGCAAGTTTAATTTTAGCGGTCTTGGCTTATTTTTGTATTTGGGATGCCACTGTAATTTTAATTTGTGTGATTCTAAATTTAGTATTTTTTAGCTTTTCTATTCTGAGTTATATCTTGCATGGATTGCTTAAAGATACCACTAATCAATTTAAACAACCGCATCAAATTGCAGCATGGACATTGCCAAGTTGGTGCATGAGTTTGGCGATGCTGTTATTGATTGTGGCTGAATTGGGTGGGACTAGTGTGTTATTGCTTGGCGCAATCTATGGATTGTTGTAATTCTAATTGCTCAGTTTAATTTTTTCTTGGTAGCCCGTAGAAGATTTTGAGATTTTTGCTGTAGATCAGGAATGATGATTAGAATCTACTTTTTGAGTTTGGCGGCAGAGGAGTGATCCATCTGCCGCAAAGTGAAAGCGAAAAAGCTAAAATGAGTGGGTGCTAGGGTATGATTAATGAACTTCTACGTTTTTATGTTCACGAAACTTTTGGTCAATGGATGTCCAAATCGCAAAGGCTATACATACCAATAAGGCATATAAAAAATAGGTTGGTTTCAAGTTGCCTTGAATTGAGCCTTGGAGCAATAGGGTCAGCATCAGTGCAAAAGTGGTGCTTAAAAAAGTAACTAGATTTTGGTTAGCCTTCAGAGCGTTAATGAAGACTTGCGTATTGAAATGTGAAAACATCTCCATCCCTCCTTGTTATAAATCACTAAAATCAGAGCATTTTAGTCAGATTGGTTTTATTGTTCTACCTTGTTTAGCAAACTATTTCAAGCCCTTATAGTCATATTTTGATAAAAAACATCATTTTCATATGAAATACTACTATTTGTTATCATTTATTTACAAAATAATAAAAAGTAGTGTGTTTTTTAAGCCATTTAAATACGATTTCAATCGTACTTGCATATTTTATGCCAGCTAATTTTGAGGGCGACTATACGACTTTAGCGTTAATTTGAGCTCTGCTTAAAATGGGTGAATGATTTATTTTGTTTTAGTTTTTTATTGAAAATATTTTAATTTCATTTGTTTATTTATACCAAATAATTATTTGGGTTGCTATTATCATGACTGATAAATTGCCTTAAAAAGAGGCAGTTTTAGCACAAGAAACAATAAGTGCGGGTTTGGGTAAAACCTGACAATTATTGTCTAACTTAAATTCGTATTTGGATAAAACACGACTTTAATACAATACAGCTCGAAAATAGAGCATGACTTGAAAAAATGCCGAGCTCGAAGTCCGTACTGGCTATTTTTTCATTCGATCATGAATTGCAGCGAATACAAAAATCAGTAATGCAGGAATCAACCAAGCGAGGTTTTGTTCACTCAGGGGAAAATTGGTCAGTGTGGTTGGCAAGAATCTAGCTAAGTCTGCGGCCTTCATTGCATCAATGATGCCAAAGAGCAATGCAACTGCGGCAGTAGGTGCAATCACGCGGGTTGGAATACGGAATAATCCCCAGAAAAAGCTGAGTAGAATGACCACAATTGCAGGTGGATAAATCGCGCTTAAAATAGGCACTGAAACTGCAATGAGTTTGGTGAGTCCAAGATTGGAAATAACAAAGGCAAAGCCCACTAAAATAAATACCCAACGGCGATAATGAATTTTAGTAATTTGCTCAAAATATCCAGCACATGCGCATGTCAGTCCAATTGCCGTAACCATGCAGGCAATAAAAATCATTGCAGCTAAAAATACCGAGCCAAATCCGCCAAAAGCATGTTGCACATAGGCATGTAAAATGACTGCACCATTACTGGCATTGGCGGCAACATCGTGACTGCCCATCCCCAGTTTAAATAGGCTTAGATAAACTAAAGTTAAACCGATCCCTGAAATTAAACTTGCCCATACCGCATAGCGGGTGATGAGTTTTTTATCAGTTACGCCACGTGAACGAATCGCATTAATAATCACAATCCCGAATACCAATGCACCTAAGGTATCCATAGTGAGATAACCGTTAATAAAGCCTTCAGATACAGGACTGTTCACATAATTGTGAATGGCAGGTGAAATTGTACCTGTCGGAATAATAAATGCAGTGATGCCTAAAATTAGTAATGACAGAATTTTAAGCGGGGAAAGTACATAGCCCACTGTATCTAAAATTTTGTGTGGATACAGTGAAACTAACATCACCAAGGCAAAATAGATGGCGCTATAAATGAATAAGGTGCTCGCGGAATCGCCAAAATAGGCAGAGAAACCAATTTCATAAGATACGGTAGCGGTACGTGGTGTGGCGAAAAGCGGGCCAACCGCTAAATAACAGACGACTGTTAAAATTAAGCTCGCGATTTTGCCTAAAGGCGAACTTAAAATTTGTATAGAACCTTCGACACGTGACAACGCCATAATGGTAATCACGGGTAAGCCAACTGCGGTAATGAGAAAACCGAGCGCAGCAAGCCAGACGTGTTCGCCCGCTTGCTGTGCCACGATAGGTGGGAAAATAATATTACCTGCACCAATAAACAGCGCAAAGGTCATAAAACCCAAGGCAATAATATCCCGTGTGCGTAAATTCGTCATGGGAGAGAAATAAGATGTAAACAAAAGAAAGCGATTTTAGTAGATCGAGCTATGATTTTCTAATTTATTTTATAGGTCATATGAATATTTTTTATGATATGTGTTTGTAGGCTATTTTAATCTTCACTATAAAAATTAAATAACTTACTGTTTATCTGATGTATTTTTGAAAAATGCTGATCCCACATAGTATAGATGGCTTATCTAGTATAAGTTTTGGTTGCTATTTTAAATGCGCAGTTCTTAAACAAAACTGTTGGTCGCATGACGATGGATACTTGTTTGGCAGCTTGAGCTGATTTTACAAGCCGAAAGGGCTATAATCTCAGGCTTCAGGTCAGGAGTTCATCATGCGCGCCCTTAAAGTCAGCATTAAATCAGAGCAAGATATTGAGAAATTACGCATTTCGGGGCGTTTGGCTGCTCAGGTGTTGCAGATGATTGGCGAGCATGTCAAACCCGGAGTCACGACAGAATACTTAGATGATTTGTGTCACGATTATATTGTAAATACCTTAAAAGTCATTCCTGCCAATGTGGGCTATCATGGTTATACCAAAACCACCTGTATTTCACCCAATGAAGTGGTCTGTCATGGTATTCCATCATCCAAAACCATTTTAAAAGATGGCGACATTATTAATATTGATGTGGCAGTGATTAAAGATGGTTTTTATGGTGATACCAGTCGTATGTACTATGTGGGTCAGGTGAAACCAGAAGCGAAAAAACTGGTCGATACCACTTATGAGGCGATGCGCGCAGGGATTCATGCGGTGAAACCGGGCGCGACTTTGGGCGATATTGGCTATGCCATTCAAAGTGTGGCGCATCGTGAAGGGTTTAGCATTGTGCGTGAATATTGCGGACATGGTATTGGGCAGGTGTATCACGAACAACCAAGTGTGCTGCATTATGGTCAGCCTGGACAAGGCTTGGTGCTTAAAAAAGGCATGGTATTTACCATTGAGCCAATGGTGAATGCGGGCAAAGCGCGTGTGAAAGAACTGAAAGATGGCTGGACGGTGGTGACGACAGATAAATCACTTTCTGCACAATGGGAACACATGGTTGCTGTGACTGATACAGGCTTTGAAGTGTTATCGCCGTGGCCAGAAGGTACGGGGAGTTATCCTGAAATTTAATGCACGAATGCTTTCAGGTTAAGACTGATAGATAAAACATCTTAGACTTTAGTTTTAAACTATTTGTTAAAAAATGAACAATCGCTATAATTGAAGTCAAAGATACTTGCTGTAGTTTCTTTGTTTTAGCTTTCTTATTTTAGATTGTAGTTTTCAAAGCTTATCTGTCTTAGATAAGCTTTTTTTTTTGCTGTTTCGTATCTGAAATCAAAAGATCCTATGTGCTAACGAATGGTTAGCTTTTCGACCAAATAGTCGATAAATACACGTACAGCAGGTAATAAACCACGGCGTGATGGATAGACGGCATGGAAAATACCATGCGGTGCGTGCCAGTCGGGTAAAACACGAACCAATTCACCCGATGCAACATAATCTTCAACAATCGTGTCAGGCAACAACACAATGCCACAATTTTGTCGTGCCAATTGCGCTAGCATCATTAAATCTGAACCCATGACTGTAGGGTTGACCTTAATTTTTTTCGGTTGCTGTTGTTGATCATGCACAACCATGTATTGATCTAAATGCTCATCCGACATGCTTAAAATTTTATGATGACTTAAATCTTCAGATTTTTTCAAATCGCCAAATTCATTCAAATAAGCCTGACTGGCAAATAGATGTTGTTCGATGTTGCTGAATTTGCGAATCACCAAACTTGGATCATCATCTAAATTTGAGCGGACACGCAGGGCAATGTCGATCCCTTCGTTGACGATATCGACACGACGGTTGCTGACAATTAGCTGTACTTTAATTTCAGGGTAGGCTTTCAAAAACTCAGGCAAGATTTTGGCAATTTCATTTTGTGCAATTGAAACAGGTAAGCTGACTTTAATTACACCACGCGGTTGAATACTTAGGTGATCGACCAAGTCGTGCGCGGCTTGGGCAGCATTCATCATTACTTGCGCATGCCGATACACATTCATACCAATTTCTGTGACCGCAAAATGACGTGAGCTGCGCTGAATTAAACGCACACCTAAGCGTTCTTCTAGGTTGTGTACGCGTCGGCTAAGTTTGGATTTTGGAATATCGGTGGCGCGTTCTGCTGCACTAAATCCACCATGTTCGACCACTTGGGCAAAACAATAAAAATCATCCAAATCTGTAAGCATGACTAAATTCCATTTATGCAACAATACTTAAATTAAAGTGGCATCGTTGCATGTTGTCAATCTTTAATTGTGCTTTATTGCTGTGCTTTTTTGCAGAATCTCTAAAACTTGTCGGTATTCTTCTAAACGGGCTAAATCACGTGCTGTAGGATTGGGAATCCGCGTTAAATTCATGTTGTCTTGCACATCTGCAATTTTTACAGCACAGGCAAGCGGGTTTTGTGCAGTACGCATAGCCGCTTGAACACGAGTTTCATGCGGCAGTTTGGTGAGAGCCTGAATTACTTGAATAATATACGTTTGAAATCCTAAATTTTGCAGGTCTTGTGCTGTGGTGTGGGTATCTTCAAGAATGTCGTGCAGTACAGCGACAATTTGCTGATCGGGCTGTTGTAATTGCAACATTACACGTAAGGGATGCAAAATATAAGGCTGACCGCCTTTATCTAGCTGCCCTGTATGTTGTTGTACTGCAAGTGTAATTGCATTTTCTAGAGTTGCCATAAGTATAATTAAAAAAATTTCTATAATTATAAGCCGTGCTTAGCGCAAAATATAGAAATTGCTTGTTATGATGCAAACAGATTTTATGTTTATCTATTTTACTATTGGTGATGCTGCTCTATGCCATATCAACTCATTGAACTGAATACGCCTGCGACTGAAAATTTGCTTTGCCCACATTGCCAACATGCTGTTATTGATTGGGCAGAAGAACAATATATTCAGCCTTGCGAGCATACTTTGTTTGTCGCAATGGATTTGGGTTTTGAATATGCCTCAGATGTATTTGAACAAAGCATGCCACGCAGTGTCGATGAAATTCATGCACATGATGATCAGTTGGATATGTGGCAAGAACTGACTTCAAGTCGTTATCCGCAATATTTGATTTATAAAACGGATTTAGGCGTGCAAGGTTTATCTCGCTATGTTGGATTTACCGCGGCTTAATTGCACTTAACTTAGAGAGTCTAAGATATAAAAATAGGGAAATTCAAAAGCTGAATTTCCCTATATTTTGATGGATTAGATATTTTTTCTGCGTTTAGCTCTCCATATCTTCTTCTATTTCATCATCGGCACTGTCCATTCCTAATTCTTTGAGTTTTCGCGTCAAAGTATTACGTCCCCAACCCAATAATTCAGCGGCATGACGTTTACGTCCACGGGTTTGTTGCAGTGCAGCATTAATTAAGGTGCGTTCAAACATTGGAATGGCGATATCCAGAAGTTTCATCTCGCCATTTTTTAACTTTTGTACTGCCCATTGCCCAAGTAATTCATCCCAATGCTGCATAGATACCCGATCTGCCACATGAAGCGCAGAATGTTCGGCTAATTTTTCAATTGGAATTTGCTTGAGTTCGGTTGGTAAATCTTCAGGATAGACCTCACGTCCTGTAATCATCACGGTAAGCCAGCGACAAGTGTTTTCCAATTGGCGCACGTTACCTTGCCACGGCAATTGCTGCATATATTCGACTGTTTCAGGACGCAATATTTTTGGACTCACGCCTAATTCTTTGCCTGCACGTGCCAAAAAGTGCTGTGCCAACATTGGAATATCTTCACTGCGATGCGCCAGTTTAGGAATATGAATCCGAATGACGTTCAGGCGATGATATAAGTCTTCACGGAAGCGTCCATCTTGTACCAGTTTTTCCAAATCCTGATGTGTTGCTGCGACAATCCGTACATCCACTTTGACAGCAATATGTCCACCAACCCGATAAAATTCACCATCTGCCAAGACGCGCAATAAGCGGGTTTGGGTTTCAAAAGGCATATCACCAATTTCATCTAAAAACAAGGTGCCGCCGTTGGCTTGTTCAAAGCGTCCCTGACGTTGTGTATTGGCACCTGTAAATGCACCTTTTTCATGTCCAAAAAGTTCGGTTTCAATCAAATCTTTCGGAATGGCTGCCATATTCAGCGCAATAAATGGTTTGCTGCTACGCGGTGAGTGGCGATGCAGTGCATGCGCCACCAACTCTTTGCCTGTACCTGATTCACCATTAATGAGCACAGTAATGTGTGATTGCGATAAACGACCAATCGCACGAAACACTTCCTGCATGGCAGGCGATTCACCAATAATTTCTGTCGATTGAATTGGCTGCACTGTCGATTTTGCAGATTCTTGCTGTTGTAGTTTGGTGATATGCAAAATTGCACGATTGACTAAAGCAAGTGCTTCATCAATATCAAAAGGCTTGGGTAGGTATTCAAATGCACCTGTTTGATAGCTAGATACTGCCGATTCTAAATCGGAGTGCGCAGTCATAATAATCACAGGCAAGTCGGGATAACTGACTTTGACTTTGCCAAGAAAAGTTAAACCATCAATTCCAGGCATGCGAATGTCGGTCAAAATTACATCGGGTGCATCTTGGTTTAACTCATCTAGTGCAGACTGTGCTTCTTCAAAACTGGTGACTTCAAAACCTTCTTCTCTAAAAGTTTTTTCCAGTACCCAGCGCATTGCACGGTCATCATCAATCACCCAAATTTTATTTCGCGACATGACACGCCTCCCAAGGTAAATATAAGCTAAATATTGTTTTTCCTGGAATGGATTGGCATTCAATCATTCCGTTATGTTGATGCATAATATTTTGTGCGATGCTCAAACCAAGTCCTGTACCGTTTGCGCGTCCAGTCACCAATGGATAAAACACGGATTCTAAAATGTCTTCAGGTACGCCTGGGCCGTTATCTTCAATATCAACACGTACGGTAGAACGATTCAGCACACCATTAATGGTAACCAAGCGTTGAATACGAGTTCTTAAAATCAATTCAGGTCGTTGCTCGGTAAAGAAATCGGGATGTTCGGTCATGGCTTGTACTGCATTGGCGCAAATATTCAGCATGACTTGAATCAATTGATCGCGGTCTGCCATGACTTCAGGTAAAGAAAGGTCATAATCACGGATAATATTTATTTTGTTTTTAGTTTGATTGACGATCAGGCTGCGCACCCGTTCTAAAGGTTCGTGAATATTGACCAGTTCATAGCTTGGTAGTTGGCGTGAGCCGAGCATGGTATCGGCCAAGTTTCTTAAACGATCTACCTCGCTAATAATAATGTCGGTAAATTCATCATATTTCGGGTCATTTAAACTTCGTGCTAACAGTTGTGTCGCACCACGAATTCCTGCAAGCGGGTTTTTAATTTCATGTGCCACACCACGAATCAGCTGACGTGCGACTTGATGCTGTTGAATAAAGTTTTCTTCTTTGGAAATTTTGAGCATCCGATCAATCGGATTCAATTCAATCAGCAAAAGAGGATGATAAGGCTTGCCTGCATTTAACTGTGATGCAGTGTAATCGACATGAATATCTTTAAAATTGACATTAATGGTCGCTTCACGGCGGGTGTAGGGTTGACCAGTTTTGATGGTATTCAGGAAAGCCTCTTGCGTATTGAACTCATCATCAGGCATGTGCAGCAAATTTAAAACGGGTTGCCCCGAAGCGCGAATTAAACTGATATCAAACAATGCTTCACAAGACGAGTTTAAATAAAAAATATTCAGGTCACGATCAACCAGTAAAATTGCGGTGCTGAGGTTATCCACCAAAAGACGATAGTCAATGCTCTGGGTCTGATCCATTCGTGAATGCTTCCTGTATGAAATATTGTGCAAGGGCATTGTCATCTGTCAGCCATGTTCCAAATTTGGATCGAATTGAGGCGAATTAAGCAAAATGCACGCCAACTTTTCGTTTTTAGTGCATTTATCACTGAAGAATCGGAAAAATGCGCAGGAACTGGACTGAATTTTCAAGATATAACGGATAACAGAAACACTGTAAATAAAAAATGCATTAAAATGGTGCAATATTTAAATCATTCAGCCTGAATGGTTGTATTTTGGTGCATTATGCAAAGAGTCGGCTATTTCTCTATTTTTATGCAAAGAAAAGTCATACAATACGCGCATTCTAGTGGAGTGCAGATTCTATGAAATCCCCCAAAGTCGGTTTTGTTTCTTTAGGTTGTCCTAAGGCATTGGTAGATTCCGAACGAATTTTAACTCAGTTAAAAACTGAAGGTTATGATGTCGCATCTGATTATGAAGGTGCTGACTTAGTTGTTGTCAATACATGTGGTTTTATTGAATCTGCAGTACAAGAGTCCTTAGACGCGATTGGCGAAGCCATGAATGCCAATGGTCGTGTCATTGTGACAGGTTGCTTGGGTAAAGATGAAGATAAAATTCGTCAAATGCATCCCAACGTATTAAAAGTGACTGGCGCGGCTGCTTATCAGGACGTGATGGAAGCGGTGCATCAATATGTTCCTGAGCCACCAAAACATAATCCATTTATTGATTTGGTACCTGAACAAGGCATTCGTTTGACGCCTAAACATTATGCCTATCTTAAAATTTCAGAAGGCTGTAACCATCGCTGTACTTTCTGCATCATTCCAAGCATGCGTGGCGATTTAGTTTCGCGTCCTGTGGGTTCGGTATTAGAAGAAGCTGCAGCACTGAAACGTGCAGGCGTAAAAGAAGTATTGGTAATTTCTCAAGATACTTCTGCCTACGGCGTAGATACCAAATACAAATTGGACTTTTGGAACGGTCAGCCTGTTAAAACCAAATTCTATGATATGTGTGAAGCCTTAGGGCAATTGGGTATTTGGGTGCGTTTGCACTATGTCTATCCATATCCGCATGTGGATGCTGTAATTGATTTAATGGCACAAGGCAAAATTTTACCTTATTTGGATATTCCATTCCAACATGCCAGCCCGAAAGTATTAAAGTTGATGAAGCGACCTGCGCACAGCGAAAACACGTTGGAGCGTTTAAAACTTTGGCGTGAAAAATGCCCTGAGCTGGTGATTCGTTCAACCTTTGTGGTGGGTTTTCCAGGCGAAACAGAAGAAGATTTCCAAATTTTGCTCGACTGGCTAAAAGAAGCGCAATTAGACCGTGTTGGTTGCTTTACTTATTCACCTGTTGAAGGTGCGGCAGCAAACGACTTGCCAGATCATGTGCCAGAAGAAATCAAGCAAGAACGCTATGAGCGTTTTATGCAGGTTCAGCAAGAAATTTCAGCAGCTAAACTGCAAAAACGTATTGGTCAAACCATGACCGTGTTGGTAGATGATTTGGAAGAAGAATTTCCAGTCGCAGTGGCACGTTCTTATGCAGATGCGCCAGAAATTGATGGCAACGTCTTTGTAGAAGATATTGACAAGAGCGTGATTAAAGCAGGTGATTTACTTGAAGTTGAAATTACCGATGCCGATGAATACGACTTATTTGCCAAGCTGATTCAGGTCAAATCTGCATAATGCTTTGCAGATTTGGATTGCTAGCTGTAAGCCATACAAATTGTAAAAAATTAAAGTTTAGAATTTAGAATTGGAGTAATGACAATGTTAGATTCAAAAAAGCCACGTTATGCACGTATCTTGTTGAAACTATCGGGTGAGGCACTTGCGGGTAATAAAGACATGGGGATTGATGCGCAAGTGCTCGATCAAATGTCTTTGGCAATTGCACACTTGGTCGGTTTAGGTGTGCAAGTGGGTATTGTTGTCGGTGGTGGTAACTTATACCGTGGCAGCCAATTACAAAAAGATGGTTTAGTCGGCCGTGTAACAGGCGACCAAATGGGTATGTTGGCAACGGTGATGAACGGTTTAGCCATGCGTGATGCCTTGGTGCGCCGTAACATCAAAACCCGTTTAATGTCTGCATTGCCTATTGGTACAGTGGTTGAGTCTTACTCAAGCCGTGATGCGATTCGTCACCTGACTCAAGGTGAAGTGTGTGTGTTCGTTGCGGGTACAGGCAATCCATTCTTTACCACAGATACAGCAGCATGTTTACGTGGTATCGAAATCGAAGCTAACTTGATCTTAAAAGCGACCAAAGTAGATGGCGTATATAACAAAGATCCAAGCAAATACGAAGATGCGGTGAAATATGACACACTTACATTTGACCAGGTGTTGGATGAAAAATTAGGTGTTATGGATTTAACTGCAATCTGCTTATGCCGCGATCACAATGTGCCGTTGCAAGTTTTTGATATGAATAAAGCAGGTGCATTGCTTTCTGTAGTGATGGGCGAAAAAGAAGGAACTCACGTTACGAACTAATGTACGTGAGCCACAAAGCTCTTTATACTACGGTTTAATTTAACCCTATATTTTGACTCAAATTTTAGAATACAGTAAGGAAGATCTTATGATTAACGATCTTAAAAAAGACAGCGAAGAACGTATGAGCAAGACTTTAGAGTCTTTAGAACATGGTTTTGCCAAAGTACGTACAGGTCGTGCACATCCATCAATTTTAAATGGTGTGATGGTTTCTTACTACGGTTCCGATGTGCCACTTAACCAAGTAGCCAACATTGGTGTAGAAGATTCACGTACCTTATTGGTTCAGCCATTTGAGCGTTCAATGGTGTCTGCAATTGATAAAGCAATTCGTGAGTCAGATTTGGGTCTAAACCCAATCACAGCCGATGCAATTCGTGTACCGCTTGCAGCATTGACTGAAGAAACTCGTCGTGACATGCAAAAAGTTGCGCGTTCTGAAGCAGAAAATGCCAAAGTTGCTATTCGTAACATCCGCCGTGATGTATTGGGCGACATCAAAGCATTATTGAAAGAAAAAGAAATTTCTGAAGATGATGAGCGCCGTGCAGCAGATGACATCCAAAAAATCACAGACAAATACGTTGCAGAAGTAGACAAGCGTCTTGCTGCAAAAGAAGCTGAGTTGATGAAGGTCTAATCAATGACCACATCGGAAGACAGCGCGTCTTTGCCAAAACATGTTGCCATCATTATGGATGGCAACAATCGTTTTGCAAAAAAAAATCAAATGCAAAAAGGGGAAGGACATCGCTCTGGTAAAGATGTACTTGACCCGATTGTTGAACATTGTAGAAAAAAACACATTCAAGCTTTAACCGTTTTTGCTTTTTCGAGTGAAAACTGGAATCGTCCGCAGTTTGAAGTGGATTTACTCATGCAATTGCTGGAAACCACAATTCATGAGCAATTACCACGCATGGAAAAATTCAATATTGCCTTACGTTTTATTGGTGACCGTTCACGTTTGTCGCCGCATTTGCGTGAGTTAATGTTGCATGCCGAACAAAGGACTGCTAATTTCAACAGCATGACACTCACAATTGCCATTAGTTATGGTGGTATGTGGGATATGGCACAAGCTGCAAAACAAATTGCTGCAGATGTTGTGGCGCATAAAATTGATATTGAACAAATAGATACACAACTTTTTGGTCAATATGTCAGTCTGGCAGACCTACCACCTGTCGATCTGTTGATTCGTACAGGTGGCGATTTTAGATTGTCCAACTTTTTACTTTGGCAAGCTGCGTATGCTGAATTGTATTTTACCCAAACCTTGTGGCCTGAATTTAGCATAGAAGAATTTGACGATGCACTGGCAGTATTTGGTGGTCGCGAACGTCGTTTTGGTAAAACTTCTGAGCAAATTCAACAAGAGAAAATTGAGAATTAATACATGTTAGAGCGGATTATTACCGCATTGGTATTGGTTGCTGTGGTGTTGAGTTGTATGTTTGCAACTCAGTCGCACTATCCAATGTTTATGCTGATGATTGTTGCAGCAGGGGTTGCGGGCTATGAGTGGTTCAAACTCATGCCAAGAAAAACTAAATATGTCCTCAAACCTGTGGCTTGGGGCTTTGGTGTATTGACTGCCGCTTTGGCAGCAATGGCACTTTATTTTAGTGATATTGCCTTGTTACTTTGGGCAGCTTCTATTTTGACATGGTTACTCAGTATTTATTGGGTCAAGTCTTATCCAGAATACGATGCATGGTATAACCCAAGCTTAAGTTTTATTGGTTTTATTCTAATTTCTGCTGCGGTCACTGCAATTTTTTCCGTATGGAATAGTTCGCCGTGGTGGTTAATGTACTTGTTCTTGTTGGTTTGGGGTGCAGACTCAGGTGCTTATTTTGTTGGACGCAAACTAGGCAAGAAAAAACTTGCACCAAATGTCAGTCCAAACAAGTCAGTAGAAGGCTTATATGGCGGTGTGTTTACAGCCATGCTAATTGTGATTGTTGTCGAAGTGGTGTATTTGGACCTAACTTTGGCACAACATATTTTATTTTTGATTCTTTCGGTATTTACGGTATTTAGCTCAGTATTGGGCGATCTGTTTGAATCCATGATCAAGCGCCGTGCAGGTATTAAAGACTCTGGGCGAGTTTTGCCAGGTCATGGTGGTGTGCTAGATCGGATTGATTCTTTACTTGCAGCAGCTCCAATTTTTGCTGCAGGTATGTATGTTTTAAAACTTATTGGCGTAGATTTATAAATGTCACAAGCTGTTTGTATCTTGGGTGTGACAGGTTCAATTGGACAAAGCACCCTAAAAGTACTGCAACAACATCCTGAGCAGTATTCAGTTTTTGCCGTGACGGCACATAGCCGAATTCAAGAACTGGTTCAAATATGCAAACAGTACCATCCTAAAATTGTGGTTGTACCTGCGGCAAAAGTTGATGAATTGCAGCAGTTACTTGCACAGCAACACATTTCAGGGATTGAAATTTTAAGCGATGAGGCGGGTTTAATCGCAGTTGCCGAACATCCTGAAGTGGATGTGGTGATGGCAGCCATTGTCGGTGCGGCAGGTTTATTGCCTACACTGGCTGCGGTTAAAGCGGGTAAGCGCGTGTTATTGGCCAATAAAGAAGCCTTGGTGATGTCGGGCGACATCATGATGCAGGCGGCACGTGAACATGGTGCTTTGTTATTGCCTGTAGATTCTGAACATAACGCGATTTTTCAATGTTTGCCTGAACATTATTTACAAACCGAAAGAAATGGACAACCTAAGTTAGGCGTATCACAAATTTTACTGACTGCTTCGGGCGGTCCATTTTTAAATCATAGCCTAGAAGAACTGCAACACGTTACTCCTGCACAAGCTTGCAAACATCCAAATTGGTCTATGGGACAAAAAATTTCGGTAGATTCTGCAACCTTAATGAACAAAGGTTTGGAATTAATCGAAGCGTGTCATCTTTTTGCAATTTCAGAACACTTTGTTACAGTGGTGGTGCATCCACAGAGTATTATTCATTCCATGGTTCAATATGTGGATGGTTCAACTTTGGCGCAAATGGGTAATCCTGATATGTGTACGCCAATTGCGCATGCTTTGGCGTGGCCGCAGCGTATCCAAACGCATGTTCCGCCTTTAGATTTGTTTGTCAATCATCAGCTTGATTTTCAAGCACCCGATACCACCCGTTTTCCTGCTTTAAGTCTGGCACGTCAAGCCATGCAAGAAGGTGGTTTAGCACCTGCTATTTTAAACGCAGCAAACGAAATTGCAGTTGCAGCATTCTTGCAGCAAAAAATTCGTTTTACCGAAATCGCGACAGTGGTTGAGCATACCTTGAACCAAATACAAAATTCAGCCGCAGAAAGCATTGAACTGATTTTGCAGGCAGACCAAAATGCTCGTGCTATTGCACAGTATTTTGTGTTGAATAAAGGAAGCTAAAGCATGAGTGCTCTATTTATTGTGGTTACAGCGATTCTTTTGCTAGGACCTTTAATTGCAATTCATGAATTTGGGCACTACTTTGTTGCACGTAAACTAGGTGTCAAAGTTTTGGTGTATTCCATCGGCTTTGGACCAACCATTTTAAAATGGACTTCCAAAAAATCAGGGATTCAATATCAGCTTTCGGCATTGCCTTTGGGTGGCTATGTCAAAATGCTAGATGAACGCGAAGAAAACGTTGCTGAAGCAGACCTACCTTATGCCTTTAACCGTCAGCATCCGTGGAAACGTATTGCGATTGTGGCAGCAGGGCCGTTGATTAACTTAATTTTTGCCATTTTATTGTTCTGGGTTTTATTTTTACCCGCTCAAGAACAGTTGAATACCCGTGTGGGTAAAGTGTTGGCAGATACACCTGCGGCAACAGCGCAAATGCAAGCAGGCGATAAGATTACCGCCATTGATGGTACGCCTGTGACGACATGGGAAAAGCTGAACTTTGCCTTGGTAGATCGTGTAGGTGAAACAGGCAAGATTCAGGTACAGGCCGAACGTGCAGGTGAAATCAAAACATTTAGCTTACCCATTCAAAATTTCTTAAATGATCAATCCCAATCACCTTTAGATATCTTGGGTTTTACACCGTATCGCCCACAAATTCCTGCAATTGTCAGTAAGTTAAGTGAAGATGGTGCGGCCATTCGTCAAGGTATGCAAGTCGGCGATCAAATTATTGCGATTGATGGCGTCAAAATGAATGACTGGTACGATGTGGTACAAGTTGTTCAAGCATCGCCAGAAAAATTACTGAAAGTAGATGTGCTGCGTAACAATCAAGTACAGCAACTGGAAGTGATGCCGCAAGGCAAACGTGACAATATGGGCAATGTTTCGGGTGTATTGGGTGTGCAAAGTGATCCTGGAAAAATTGTCATTCCAGAAGATTTTAAGCAAACCATTCAATACAGCCCGAGTGAAGCTTTATTTATGGCGGTAGATAAAACAGGTCAGCTGTCTAGCATGATTCTGAATTCTATTGTCAAAATGGTACGTGGTTTAATTGGTTTAGATAACTTATCAGGCCCAATTACTATTGCCAAAGTCGCAGGGCAAAGTGCGGAAATGGGGTGGCAAACTTTTATTTCCTTTATGGCACTTATGAGCGTAAGCTTAGGAATTCTAAATTTATTGCCAATTCCAATGTTGGATGGCGGGCATTTAGTTTATTATTTTATCGAGCTGATTCGTGGAAAACCTGTTTCTGAACAAATACAATTAGTTGGTTTAAAAATTGGTATGGTACTGCTTGGAAGTATGATGCTCCTTGCATTATTTAATGACATTATGCGTTTATAACAACGTAGATACGAAATAAATTTAACACTGGAAAAGACTGGCATGCAGCACACACATTTATTTATGCCCTTGGCACTGGTTAGTGCAATGGCGGCAACACAACAAGTATATGCAGCAGATGAATTTATTGCGCGAGATATAAAAATAGATGGTCTTGTTCGTTTAACGCCAGCCAATGTCTATGGAATGATTCCAGTGAATAGTGGTGATCGTGTCAATGAAGCAGTGTTGGCCAATGCGATTCGTTCACTCTATGCCACAGGTTTGTTTGATGACATTCAGGCCAGTCGTGAAGCCGACACTTTAGTGTTTAAAGTGGTTGAGCGCCCAATCATTTCTAAGGTTGAATTTAAAGGCAATAAACTGATTCCAAAAGAAGCGTTGGAAGATGGTTTAAAGAAAATGGGTGTGGCTGAAGGTGAAGTACTGAAAAAGTCAGCACTACAAACTTTAGAATCTGAACTTGAACAGCAGTATATGCAGCAAGGTCGTTATGATGCGGATGTACGTGTCATTACCACAGCACGTCCAAATAATCGTGTAGATTTAACTGTAGAGTTTGTTGAAGGCAAAGCCGCTAAAGTGGTGGATATCAACATTATTGGCAATACGGTATTTAAAGAAAGTGACATTAAGCAGGCGTTTGCAGTTAAAGAAAGTAGCTGGAGCTCGATTGTTACCCGTAATGACCGCTATGCACGCGAAAAAATGGCAGCAAGTTTGGAGGCATTACGTGCGTTATACCTTAACAAAGGTTATATCAACTTCAATATCACTAACTCTAGCTTGAATTTGAGCGAAGACAAAAAGCATATCTTTGTTGAAGTTTCGGTGGATGAAGGCGAGCAATTCAAGTTTGGTGAAAGCAAGTTCTTGGGCGATGCTTTATACAAACCAGAAGAACTTACGGCACTGCAAATTTATAAAGATGGTGAAACCTATTCACAAGAAAAAGTGAATGCGGTGAAACAATTGTTGCTGCGTAAATATGGTAATGCAGGCTATTACTATGCCGAAGTGAATATTGTTCCGCAAATTGACAAAGAAACTAAACTGGTAGATTTAAACTACTACATCAACCCAGGTCAGCAAGTTACAGTGCGTCGTATTAACTTCGCTGGTAACAGTAAAACCGCCGATGAAGTACTGCGTCGTGAAATGCGTCAAATGGAAGGTGCATTGGCAAGCAATGAAAAAATTGATTTGTCTAAAGTCCGTTTAGAGCGTACAGGTTTCTTTAAAACCGTTGATGTCAAGCCTGTGCGTATTCCAAATGTGCCAGACCAAATTGACTTAAATGTAAATGTAGAAGAACAGCACTCAGGTACAAGTACTTTAGCGGTAGGTTTCTCGCAAAGCGGTGGTGTGACGTTCCAAGCTGGTTTAAGCCAAACTAACTTCTTAGGTACGGGTAATTCGGTTTCGATTGATTTATCACGTTCTGAAACACAAGATTACTATAACCTGAGTGTGACTGATCCATACTTCACGATTGATGGTGTGCGTCGTGGTTACAACATGTACTACCGTAAAACCAAGTTAGATGATAACTATAACGTTAACAACTATGTGACTGACAGTTTCGGTGGTGGAATTAACTTCGGTTACCCAATTGATGAAAACCAAAGCATTAGTGCAGGTTTAAACATTGATCAGACCGAAGTAACCACAGGTCCTTATGTTTCAACTTATGTCGCAGACTATTTAGAGCGCCATGGGGGTAAAGAAACCAAAAGTGACGAATATTGTCCAGATGATTTAGTCCCTATTAAAGATGCAAATGGTGATGTAGTAGGGTATGAGCCTTGTGCAAATCCAATTCCTTACGGCAAAGAATTTAAAGGTGATTTCCTTACGTATAACCTAAATTTAGGTTGGTCATACAACACTTTAAATCGTCCGATTTTCCCAACCAATGGTATGTCGCATCGTGTTAATGCTGAAATTGCTTTACCCGGTAGTGATGTGGAATTCCAAAAAGTGACCTATGATGCACAGGCTTATATGCCATTAGGTCATGATTTTGTCTTACGTGGCTACGGTAAGTTAGGTTTTGGTAATGACTTACCGTTCTATAAGAACTTCTATGCAGGTGGTTATGGTTCAGTACGTGGTTATGACAACAGCACCTTAGGCCCGAAATATCCAGGTGTTTATTTCTCTGATACAAGTCAAACGGATCGCTCACCTGAAGAAGTTGGTGGTAATGCTCTAGTACAGTTCGGTACAGAATTGGCTCTACCAGTGCCATTTAAAGGAGATTGGACGCGTCAAGTCCGTCCAGTAATTTTTGCAGAAGGCGCACAAGTTTTTGATACTCAGTGTAATGTTTCTGATTCAAATATTTTTGTGAATGGTGCTTCTGTGAATGCCAAGCAATATTGTAAAGACAATTATGGCTTCGACTTCGGTGAAATGCGTTATAGCGTGGGTGTAGGCTTTACTTGGATTACCATGATTGGCCCATTATCACTCAGCTATGCGTATCCGTTGAATGATAAACAAGGCGATGACACTAAAAATATCCAATTCGAAATTGGTCGTACTTTCTAAGTACGACCCATGTTGGATTGTTTAAACACAGGATGTAGCACATGAAAAAAACAATATTGAGTTTGGCATTGTTGGGTTTATCTACAATGGCTGCAGTAGCACATGCTGCAGGCTATGGTGTGGTAAGTTTAGAGCGTGTTGTAGAAAATAGCAGTTATCTCAAACAGCAAAATCTCGCTTTGCAACAGTCTGTCAAACCACAAACCACTAAGCTTGAGCAACTGACAAAAGAGTTAGAAACCATGCAGCAACGCGCGCAACAGACTACGAATTTATCAGACGCTGAAAAGCAAAAAATGAATACACAGTTTCAAGCCAAATTGAAAGAATTTAATAGTTTGCAACAAGCGGTACAAACTAGTGTCCAGTCAGAATTGCACAAAATTAACGATGGTTTTGAAACTCGTTTAAAGCAAGTTGCTGAACAATTGCGTAAAGAAAATGGTTTAGATGTGGTTTTGAATAAAAACTCAGCACTTGCCTATGACCCGAAGTATGATTTAACTGATAAAATGATCCAAAAGGTCAACGCACTTAAATAATCAATGAGTTCCCAATATTATCGCTTAGAAGAAATTGCTGGTTTAGTTCAAGGTCAATGCATTGGACAAGCCGATTTACGTTTGCAAGGTTTGGCAAGCCTTGAGTCTGCTCAGGCGCATCAACTTGCATTCGTGAATGGCGATAAATATTTAGCGCAAGCACGTAGCTCTCAGGCGGGGGCTTTAATTGTGACCGCTTCACTACAAGCCGAGTTAGACAATCATCACAACTTTATTGTGGTCGATAATCCGTATTTAGCTTTTGCAATTTTAACCCATGTATTTGAGCGTAAGCATACGCAACGTGGTATAGAAAGCACAGCCCAAATCCATCCATCAGCCATCATCGCCGATAGTGCTTATATTGGTCATTACGTCGTAATTGGTGAAAATTGTGTGGTGGGTGACAATACGATTGTGCAATCGCACTGTAAAATTGATGACTTTGTCGAAATTGGTCAACAGTGTTTTATTGATTCACACGTGACTTTGACAGGCGCAGCCAAGCTTGGACATCGTGTGCGCATACACGCCAATACTGTAATTGGCAGTGAAGGCTTTGGCTTTGCACCTTATCAAGGCAAATGGCATCGTATTGCACAGTTGGGTTCGGTGATTATTGGCAATGACGTTCGTATTGGCTCGAATTGCAGCGTAGATCGCGGTGCACTAAATGATACAATTTTGGAAGATGGTGTCATTATTGATAACCTTGTGCAAATCGCACATAACGTCAAATTAGGTGCTCATACGGCCATTGCAGCAAAAACTGCCGTGGCTGGAAGTGTGACAATTGGCAAAAACTGTATCATTGGTGGTGGAAGTGCAATTTCAGGGCACTTAAATATTGCTGATAATGTGACTTTGACAGGAATGTCAATGGTCACAAATAATATTTCTGAATCAGGAAAATATTCGTCAGGTATAGGCTTGTTTGAAAATCAAAAGTGGAAACGTACTGTTGTGCGCCTCAGACAATTAGCAGATGTGCCATTGACCCAATTGGTGAAAAGACTTGATGATATGCAATCTCAAATTGAGTCCCTTGAATCAACTTTTAAATTGCGTAAATAATTATGATGACTGAGTCGAATTCTAGCACCTTCACTAAACCTGAATTGCCAATGCACATTCAAACCATTCGTGAATATTTACCCCATCGCTATCCGTTTTTATTGGTAGACCGCATTGTAGAAGTCACTGATAACGGTATCGTGGGTTATAAAAACGTATCTATCAATGAAGAATTCTTGCAAGGACACTTCC
This sequence comes from Acinetobacter sp. YH01004, assembly GCF_013420455.1. Classification (NCBI taxonomy): domain Bacteria; kingdom Pseudomonadati; phylum Pseudomonadota; class Gammaproteobacteria; order Moraxellales; family Moraxellaceae; genus Acinetobacter; species Acinetobacter sp. YH01004. The sequence continues at coordinate 54,655 of NZ_VOXZ01000013.1, read as the reverse complement.
CGAATTATCCGATCATGCCGGGTGTTTTAATCGTTGAAGCGATGGCACAAGTGTCGGGTATTTTAGGTTTTATCATGAATAATGAGAAACCGAGCGCAGGTTCTTTGTTCCTTTTTGCAGGCGCAGAAAAAGTTCGATTTAAAAAACAAGTCGTTGCAGGCGATCAACTTGTATTAAAATCTGAATTAGTTATGCAAAAACGAGGCATTTACAAATATAATTGTATCGCCACCGTTGATGGCGTCGTCGCAGCAACCGCGGAAATTATGGTTTCGCATCAGAAAACAGAGCAAGCATGAGCAATAACCCACTCATTCACCCAACCGCTATTATTGACTCATCTGCAGTAATCGCTTCAGATGTCACGATTGGTCCATACTGTATTATTGGCCCAAATGTAACGATTGGTGAGGGTACAAAACTTCATTCGCATGTGGTGATTGGTGGTTACACCCGTATTGGTCAGCACAATGAAATTTTCCAGTTCGCCAGCGTAGGTGAGGTCTGTCAGGACTTAAAATATGCAGGTGAGGAAACTTGGCTAGAAATTGGTGATCACAACAAAATTCGTGAACACTGCAGTTTGCATCGTGGTACGGTGCAAGACAATAGCCTGACCAAAATTGGTAGTCACAACTTACTTATGGTCAATACGCATATCGCACATGACTGTATGGTGGGTGATCACAATATTTTTGCCAATAACGTGGGTGTGGCAGGTCATGTGCATGTTGGGGATTATGTGGTTGTCGGTGGAAACTCTGGTATTCACCAATTCTGTAAAATTGACTCTTATAGCATGATTGGTGGTGCATCGCTCATTCTTAAAGATGTGCCTGCGTATGTCATGGTTTCTGGTAATCCTGCACATGCATTTGCAATGAATGTGGAAGGAATGCGTCGTAAAGGCTGGTCGAAGGATGTGATTCAAGGTCTTCGTGAAGCCTTTAAACTCATTTACAAATCTGGATTAACCACTGAGCAAGCCATTCAGCAAATTCGCATTGATATTTTGCCAAATGTGGCAGAAGCGCAGCGTTTAATTGATTCTTTAGAGCAATCTGAACGTGGTATTGTGCGTTAAGCTTTGAGTTTGTCGAATGCGGCAAGCTTCAGAATATTAAAAGACATCCTCGGATGTCTTTTTTATTGGCTTATTTAAAGAATCTTGCTTCTTCAGACTTTGGGTATTGGCTCAGAATTTTACTTTTGTATTGCGCTGCCAAAGCAGGTTTGTGATCTACATCTTGCGCAATACTATATAAACGATATAGGGCACTTGATGCTTTTGCAGATTGAGGGTACTTTGTTGCTACAATTTCAAAATTCTTTTTGGCTTCGGTGTAATTGGTCGGTTCAATCGCTAAATTAAACTCAGCTAACCAAAAATACGCATTGCTGATATACACACTGTTTGGGTGGTTTTTAATAAAGTTTTGCATAGGTGCAATCGCTTTTTTGGCACCACCTTGTTTATAGGCATCCAATGCAACAGTATAGGCTGCTTTTTCCAGCTCAATATTGGTATTTAAACCTTGAGCTGTTGGACTCACATGCGTTGTATTTTGCACAGATTGCGTGGCATTGTTGTTTAACTGGTTGTTGCTGGCGCTGGGTGCAGTATCTTTTTGGTTATCCTCCTCAGCGGCAGGAGCAGATTCAGGGTCTATTTTTTGTTGGAGCAGTTCTAGACGTTGATCTAAATCGGTATAGCGATTTTGCAATTCATGTTTGAGCTGCGCAATTTCATTGTCTTGTTCTTCAATTTTGCCACGTAACTGGCGGATGTCATTTTCAAGTTGCTGATTTTTTTGCATCAACTGCCAATTGATATTGGTGGGTACATTGGCAGTTGCCATATTACTCGTTGCAATCGCAGGGCTATTGGCATAGCCAGCACTGCTTTGGCTGAGGTTGTGGCTTTCAATTGGAATATTGGCAAATACAGACGTTGAGCACAGTAGGGCAAGAGCACAAAGTGCATGCTTTTTTAGCATAATTGAATATCCATCTTAATCTTGTATAAGTGAGTCCTTGTAAGCGTATTGGACTCAACCTGTTGATTTGGTCATTTTCCACATTTAAAACGTCCGCGCGTGGAATTGCAATAAGCTTTTACAAACTTATCATCAATCTCAGCGCAATATGGGTAAATCTAGGATTTAAATCTCAAAATAATTTTATGATGGTTTAGTTAGACTAAGTTTTGAATTTTAAGTGAGGTTATTCTATAAATGTCTTCAATTGTTTTTAAAATAATCAATTGGATAGCATTATAAAAGGAAATACAGAACAACGCTTGCAAGTTTGTTAAAAATCTCTATACTCTGTTTTTGCAATGGTAGCCCTGCTGGTTACTTCGCAATTGTACTCTACGAACCCCGTCAGGACCGGAAGGTAGCAGCGGTAGTGGAACTATGATGTGCCGAAGGCTTGCTGGTAGGGTTGCCACCAGTTTTGAAATAATAATTCTATTTATCTTCTACTTATTTTGATCTTATATCCACTATTTTAAAAATCCTGCTCTTTCCTACGAATTGCTTTCATAATCGCATCCATATCAAAGCCCCGATACTGTAAAAAACGAATTTGTTTGGCTTTAAGTTTTGGCTCGTTTGCGACTTCTGTGCCGAATTTTTTCACTTTCAGTTGATAGGCTTGTTCTGCCCAATCAGTTTCTTTAAGTTCTTCTGAAATTAAACTGCTATCCACTTTTTTGTTTTTAAGTGCCATTTTAATGCGATTTGGCCCTTTACCTTGGCGCTTTTGGCTAGCCAGTAACATTTCTGCAAGACGCTGATCACTCTGATAATTTTCGCGTGCCAGTTCATTGACTAATTCAATCACTTCATCACGGTTTTCTGCATATAAAGCCAATTTTTCAATTAAGTCATTTTTAGAATATTCTTTACGAGTTAAGACAGCGAAGGCATAGCTACGTAGACGAGAACCTGTCAGTCCTGGGCGTTTGCTTTGCTGTTCGTCAGGGTCTTCAATGTATTCTTGATCATCAATGGCATCTGTATAAGCAGGGTATTGTTTATTAATGTTAGGCGCAGAATTTGAGGCAAAATGCAGGGCAGATGTTGTTTCTGAATATGCCTGCTTAGTTTGGCTGCATGATTGCTCATCTTCGCCAAATTGTTGTTTTAGCGCAGCATAATCAATCAGTTTGGGGAATTTATTTTCAGACATGGTAATGCTTCCATATACAATAAAACGCTCCGTAGAGCGTTCTATTTAATTCAGTTTGTTGTGTTCATCTTAGCGCATGCTTTAAACATCAAGTAAGTCGAATTCTTCTTCGTCTTTATCTTCTACAGGTGCAGCTTGACCTGTCGTGAGTAGTTGTTCACGAATAATCGCTTCGATGCCTTTAGCAAGCTCTGGATGTTCTTCAAGATGGCGAATGGTGTTGTTTTTACCTTGACCAATTTTATCGCCTTGATAAGAATACCAAGCACCAGCTTTTTGCACGATATTTTGTTGAACAGCTAAATCGACCAGCTCGCCCAAATGGTTAACACCTTTACCGTAAAGAATTTGGAACAATGCTTCTTTAAATGGAGGTGCCATTTTGTTTTTCACAACTTTGACTTTGGTTTCAGAACCAATAATCTCGTCACCTTCTTTCACTTGACCTACACGGCGAATATCTAAACGAACAGAAGCATAAAACTTCAATGCGTTACCACCAGTTGTGGTTTCTGGGCTACCAAACATTACACCAATTTTCATACGAATTTGGTTAATGAAGATCACCATACAGTTCGAGCGTTTGGCATTACCTGTGATTTTACGCAAGGCTTGGCTCATTAAGCGTGCTTGTAAGCCCATGTGTGAGTCACCCATTTCGCCTTCAATTTCGGCACGAGGGGTTAAGGCAGCTACGGAGTCGACCACAATCATGTCGATTGCGCCAGAGCGTACCAACATATCGGCAATTTCAAGAGCTTGTTCACCGTTGTCTGGTTGCGATACTAAAAGATTGTCAATATCTACACCAAGTTTACGTGCATATTGAGGATCAAGCGCGTGTTCGGCATCAATAAAGGCACAAGTTCCACCAGCTTTTTGACATTCTGCAATGGCTTGCAAGGTCATAGTCGTTTTACCTGATGATTCAGGGCCGTAAATTTCAATGATACGACCTTTAGGTAAGCCACCAATACCCAATGCAATATCTAGGGTCAATGAGCCTGTAGATACGGCTTCTACCGCTTGCACAGTGTTGTCACCAAGACGCATGACTGTGTTCTTACCAAATTGCTTTTCAATCTGGCTTAACGCAGCGTTTAATGCCTTGCTTTTATTCTCATCCATCTTACAACCTCAATACGATGTCACGAAACAATATACTCAAGTGGATGCATTTACTTAAATCTTTTCCACATGCAATATAGTGACAGAATTTGTCCTGTAGTTCTATTTATATCACGGGCTGTACGACAGCCTGTGACGCTCTATTTAATCATCATTATATGACCAAAATTGGTCAAATTGCTGATCATTCTCTTGTTTAAATTTGCTGATGTCACGACGGTCTTTTTTACTTGGTCGATGATCAGGTCGTGCTAGATTATGCAACTTTCTTTGGGTCGCAATCAATTCCCTGCGTGCAATACTCACTTCAGTTTCTTCATAAAGTTGCTGAGCGATGGGCGCAGGGCCGCGTACGCCGGATAATGCCTTGACCAATACGGTTTTCTTATCAAAACCTTGTTGAATGGTCAGCTCAGTTCCCACACGAATTTCTTTGGAAACTTTAACGCGCTCGCCATTGTGATGTACTTTGCCGCCTTCAATGGCAGCTTTTGCAATAGAGCGGGTCTTGAAAAAACGTGCAGCCCATAGCCATTTATCAATTCGGATCGTTTCAATGGCTTCGTGGGACGAAGTTTTAGGCATATTTTTGAGTGTCCTCAAATTGTTCTAAGACAGGAATTAAATCTGTTAATTGGTGCAACATAGGGTAATTACAAGTCTGACGCGCAGGTTTTGCTGAGGATGGCTGGGCAATACTATATAAGTGTCCAATCCCAAAGGCTTTAGCACCATTAAGCACCTTTTCGGTGTCATCTATAAAATAGCAATCTTCAGGATTAAATGCATGTTGTTGTTGCAATGTTTGCCAAAATTCAACGCGCTCTTTGGCATAACCAATACTTTCAGAACTAACAATCACTTCAAAATACTTTGCTAAACCTGTATGTGCTAATTTAAAGTCTAAACCTGCACAATCGGCATTGGTGGTGAGCCAAATGTGATAGCCATTATTTTTTAAATATTCCAGTAATTCAATAGCTTGTGGACGCAGCATGACTTGGTCTTTATATTCAAGTTGCAGAGTAAGCATATCTACACCCACTTTGGCCGTCCAAAAACGAGAGGAATACCACTCTAAGGTATGGCTATGCGCTTGATAAAAATCGTATAAAATTTCTTTGCTGCGTTCTAAAGAGCAAGCGTGTAATTCTGCATAGCGAATAGGCAGTTGTTCATTCCAAATAAAATCATCATAAGCGAGATCTAACAGCGTTCCGTCCATGTCAAACATGATGATATTTTTGTGCATTTAGATATCCTAAACCATAAAGCAATTGCCAAAAGGCAAATAAAACTGGCTCATTTAAACATGCTTGAGGCATAACTCAAAATGCTGTCTGATTATTCGCCAAATTGTGCTAGGCTAAATAAATAAGCACTGTACATGCGTTGCATATAAATTAGGTGAGATGGGGCAGTTGTAAAAAGTAACTGTAGCGTTCACAAAAACAATTTTTTTGACATATTTCTGTATTTGTTTGTCTGTACAAGCATAGAAATTGAATGGTAAATTTTTTAAATTAGGGAGCTAGTAATGGCTGAACAACAGTATTTAGATTTAAAACACTTAGATAAACAACTCGATGAGTTTGAGAAAAAGAAGAAAAAAATTAAGAAAATGCGTATCGGCTATAAATTATTTGCGCATTTAATGGGCGATGAAAAATTCGCCCATCATGTTTCAGAGTCGGCATTAAACCCAGATAAACGTAGTTATCGTAAAGTCAAAATTAAAATCACCTCAGATGAGGGAGAGTTAACTTTTCTAGAAAAGGATTGATTAATTTTTTGATTTAAAATTCTAGTGATTTTGATTATGTATACAAATATGTGTACCTTTAAATCTGGCCCGATTGATGCAGATCGGGCTTTTTTATACCTTAATTCTATGAATGGTTCAACCTGAATTAGAATCCTTTTATAAGTCGAAATTTGATCATAAATGATCAGTAAAATTAGTATTGAAAGTCCCTTCTTTTACGCTATGTATTGCTCAGGATGAGGAGTATATTCCGCAAGTGGATGAGGGGATTCTTATAAAAAACCTCTCCCTGAGGAGCATGCTCCGCAAGTCTCCTAAAAGGAAAGGGAATTTCCTTTGCAGTGATTCAAAAATGATTTAAGAAAGAATCTTTTTAAATAAAATGCATCAAGTTGTCATAATCTGCACTTAAGCTATTCAGCAAACTCAGTGAAATGTAATAGGTCGTGTTTAGTCTATTTCAGTATAAGTTCTGTGTATAAATGTGGCAAGGTGCGCTCAAATGTTACGCTTTAACTATCAAAAGAGGCATGAATATGACAGAACGATACCTGAGAATATTGACAATTTTTCATGATTAAATAAATTTAAAAGGAATTGTGATGTCTATTTTAGGAATTGCCATTACCACTATTTTGGGTTTATTGGGTATTGCTGCAATTATTATTGGTTTTTTTGGTGGTGAAACTTATTTGGTGATTGTGGGTATTTTATTATTGGTTAGTGGTGCACTCACTTTATCGATGTTTAAAAAAAGATTATCCAATCCATTTAAAGATTAATTAACTAAGCACTCAATAAATAAAAAACTCAAGTAAAAATGAATTGCTTTGACACATAAAGTCTTGATTTAGCATATCTAGCCACTAAATTTTATCTACGCATCAGCCGTAAATTTTATTACAATGTTTTTATGAAAGTAATGAAAAATTAGACCTTTAGATACAGTCTAAAAAGGATAGTTATGTTTATAAAAACAAAGGCGCCAACGCATACTTTAATTTTACAGTTATTGCCAATCGTGCAGCAGGCGTGTGAAATTTTAAATCAGGAATTTCAAGATTATTGTTCAGGTGCTGCTTTTGATGTAGAAAAGAAAACCGATGATTCTCCTGTTACGCAAGCCGATTATCGAGTCAATTATTATTTAATGCAGGCTTTGGCAAAAATCTCCAATTTACCTGTGTTGTCCGAAGAAGGTGAGCAAGACCAACGTCAGCAATGGCAGCAATTTTGGTTGCTTGACCCTTTAGATGGCACAAAAGAGTTTTTACATCAACGTCCTGAATTTACCATTAATTTAAGTTTAATTTGTGGTGTGCAAACAACTTTTGCAGTACTTGCAGTACCAGGCGAGCAAACTATTTATTTTTGTCCTGAACAGGGTATGCCATTGAAATATCATATTTTAACTCAGCAATGGTATCTCTATCAGTCTGAACCCACGGTAACATCTTCAGTTCTAAAAATTGGATTAAGCCACAGTAGTCAAAAAAAATCACACTATGCAGACTATTTAAAAAGCTTGGCGCAGTTGACCAATTTTGAAGAACTAAAAGCAGGTAGTGCTTATAAATTCTGCATGATTTTGGAAGATCGTGTCGATATTTACCCACGTTTTCATCCGACTTCTGAGTGGGACACCAGTGCAGGACAATGTTTATTGGAACGAATAGGTGGTGGATTGGTCGATTTTCAGGGGCGGGCATTTTTATATAATCAGCGCGATACATTGTTAAATGGTGGTTTTATCGCCTATAAAAATACGCAGATGAAACAGATTGCCTTACAAGCACTTGGACTTATGGCGAAGTCAGATTGAGCAAAGTGCTGAACATGGTATAGTGTCAAGCAACCAAGTTAAAATTTTGGCTAGATCATGGCATTAGAACTACTCCCTGCAAGTATGCTTAAAGCAATTGATTTATTGCCTGATGCTCAGACGCCTGTGACTTTGTTTACCCGTCATTCTATTCGTGAAATTGTCGTTGGTCAGGGTTTGGCTGGCTATAATTTACAATTGACCGAACAAGGTCGCGATTTAGCCGAAGCATGGGGAGGCTACTTGGTTGGAAATACAGATCGGGTGATTCAACACTGTATTTCAAGTCCTATTCAGCGTTGTGTCGATACGGCTGCTTTAATGATTCGTGGGGCAGATGGCATTACCCTCGAACCCAATACCCATCACATTGAAATTATAGAACAAGGTTTATTGGTGGAACCAGGAAGCTTTGTACTTGATATCAAACAGGCAGGCCCATATTTTCAGAAACAGGGTGCTTTAGGCTTTATTAATAGTTTTGTGAATAATGCCTTGCCCGGCATGAAACATCCGATTCATGGTGTCGTGGATGTCCTTGAGCTGATTTATAACACCCATCCAACCAACCAATACGGACTGAGTTTAGCTGTGAGTCATGATACGATTTTAGCTGCAATTATCGCGGTGATTTCTGGACGTAATGAAGTCACGCAAGCCGATTGGCCAGACATGATGGAAGGTTTATTCGTTTGGTTTGAAGGTGATGAGTTTTTAGAATCCAAGCTAAAATGGATTTGGCGCGGTCAGATTCACACTTTAGATATCTCGCAATTTCGTCAGAAAGTTTAAGCAGAAAATTGAACGCATATTCTAGTGCTATCCATTCAGTACGATAGAATACCGTCTGTCAGAAATTAAAAAAAATAATTCAAATTTTATTCTCTTTTTTTCCTTCATTTTATGCAGTTGTGAGCGCAAACTCGATCAAATATTGTCTATCAATCTGTGTGCTGCTTTAAAAATTCGCTGATTTTTATAAAGAAAAATTAATAAAATTGTGTTGAAAATATAAAGCGATATGAAACTTGAGAATTGCATAATTTTATACATCTATTTAATATAAAAATACAAGCCATTGAAAAATATGTGTTTATTTTTATATTTTTTGTCATAAATTGACATTGGGGTGGAATAAATAATGAAAAGTGTGACTCGGTTTTCGCTTAGTCTATTAAGTGTATGTGTATTATCATCTATGCTTGCGGCATGTGGCGGCGGCGGTGGGGATGAGGCGACTAATTCAAATCATGCCAATCCATATCCTGAACCAAAGCAAGATGTGATTAATCAGTCTGCACTTGGGTTTTTTGATTACAACGCTAATTCTGAATCACGTGAAGTGCGTAATGATTTAGAAGGTGATTTTCAGGCAATGATTCAATTTGCTCAAGGGCATGTGGTTGATCCGAATGGTAACGAGGCGAAAAAAATGCCACGTTTGACCGCAGAAAAAGAAGCATTATTATTGGTTACACCAAATCAGGGCATGGACAATATCGACACTTTGCAGCTTGAAGTGTATCAAAATGAACGCTTGTTACGTCGTGTTGCTTTACTTGATCCAACCCAGATTCCTGCTTCAGACCAGAGCAATCAAGATGGTCGTGCTGAGGTGTTGTATAGTAAGCGTGCGTGGTCGGCTAAATTAAATTGGGATGAAGTACGTCCCAGTTTAAAGCTGCGTTTGGTCGATTCTAAAAACCGTACTGGTGCACTCGAAGCAGAAAAAATTGATTTTGCCGCACCGGGTGAATTGGTACTCAATAATATTCGTATCGGTCTACTAACTGCACCACCGAAATCGGGCGGGCATTATATGTTATTAGAGCCTGAAAAAGCGGGTACCGATTATTTCCAAACCATTCCTGCGGCACAAATGACCGTGGCAAAATATGATGACATTCAGCTAGATCGAGTGATGGTCGCCAACGGCACGATTTACGATACCCAAAGTGCGGGTGAAGGTGGTGTCTATTCGGGGGACATGCGGGAAAATACTGCAAAATCGACCTTTAGTGTGGGAATTAACTTAGCCAACTGGGGTGTGACCAGTGCCTCTATGCAAAGTCAGCAACAGCCACAACTTACACAAACTGTAATTGCCCATCATGCACGAGGTAAATATACAAATGGTGATCAAACGCATGGTTTAAGTGGCGGTAATGGTATGTTGACCCTGTATGATTCTGTGGGCAACGAGTTCAGCCATGAAATTGGACATCATTATGGTCTAGGGCATTATCCGGGTTCACAAGGTGAAAATATGTTCTGGGCTGCACACCATGCAGACAGCGGTTGGGGCTATATTGCGTATCGTAATAAAATGCGCGGTAACTTAGCGTGGCATACTCGAAACTTGGGTGATGGCAAAAATGGTGTGCCTAACTTCCTGAAACAATATGCTTATGGTTGGGATGCGATGTCAGGTGGTGCAACCAACAGTAGCATTTCGCGTTATACCCATTACACGGGTTACAGTACCCATATTCGGATTCAACCCCACTTTGGGGCGCGACATGTTTGGGATGAAAGCTCACCAAGTGGTTATAAAATTTGGAATAAAGACACACGCCAAATGGAAGTGGTTTATCCAAAAGTACCAAGCTCCAATCAGGTTTGGTACAACAGTGCCGATGGTTACTATTTAAAACCGCGCTTATTTGGTGTGCCTGTAATTACTATTATTGGCGGATATGATCCTGAAACTCAGCAAGGTGTGTTGTATCCTGCTGCACGCAGTAACTGGGGTAATGTTTATAATTTACCTGGGGCAAATCGTGCTGCTGAAAATGCCGCATGTTGGTTAGATGTTCAATATGCCAATCGTAATCAGAACGTGGCATTGGCACCTAACCGTATGACCAGCAATGCCAATAAACTGCATGTCAATTTAGCACTTGCTGAGCAGCCAAAACAGGTGAATTTATACTGTAAAAAAGCCAATCATGCCGAGAAGTTATTATCGACACTGAATATTCCGCAATATAGCGATAGTATTCAACCTGCGGTAAAAATTGGTCGTACACATGGCTATGAAGCTTTAAGAAAAGTTGAAATGCCTGATTTTCAGAAGCAGTTGGAAGCGCAAGCCAGTCAAGCTGTGGTGGCTTTAAAACCTGCTGCACAACTATTGTATGATTCTTATGCAGATTATCGTCAAGAGCTAAGTGCAACTGCACAGCAACAATTACAGCGTTATGAACAACAGCAAAATACGATTTATCGTTTAAACCGCTGGATGAATGTTTATCGTGCCGATTTAGAAAAGACTAAGCTTGAAGCGGAAACAGCATTGCACAATTTTGTGGAGCGATTGGGTTTAGGCAATGAAAATATTGTGGCTGAAGCAACACTAATGAAAAACAGAAATAACTGTTTGAAAGTTGAAACTTTGGCGAGTGGTCAGAAAAATGCTTACATTAGTGGAGCAAGTGGCTGTACAGGCGATGCAACTGAGCAGTGGATTTATGATGGTTTGGGGCGAATTCACAGCAAAGCAGAAATGGATCAGTGCTTAACCAACAACGGCAATGTGGTCTCACTTGCAAGCTGCAGTACATCTAAAGACAGTCAGGTCTGGGAAATGCACACAGCTTCGGGAACGATTCGTCAGGGGAATCAGTGCTTTGATTTAGAGCATGGCTACCTAAAAGAAAACCGCGCGCGTTTAATTCGTTATGGTTGCACAGGTGGTGCGAATCAGCAATGGACGCAATTAAAGGCTAATAACAGTTTGCAACTGGCTTATTTAAGTCCACAAAATTTACGACTGATGCTGAAATAATTCTTCGTCTGAATTATTCATCTTCATTAATTTAAAACACCTTTTGACCAGTTCAGGAGGTGTTTTTTATTTTATGGTGGCAGGTGTATTTGAAGTGATGTAATTGGCGTGCAGAAACTAAAGATTGCTTAATTTGATAAATTATCGAAACAGCAGGCACAAAAAAAGCCCTTAACGGGCTTCTTTTGTTTAACACTTAGTTAGAAGCTAAAGCTTTAACTTGAGCGTTTAAACGGCTCTTATGACGAGCTGCTTTGTTCTTATGGATGATGCCTTTATCAGCCATACGGTCAATTACTGGAACAGCTTTTTTGTAAGCTTCAGTAGCAACCGCATAATCACCTGCAGCAATAGCAGCGATTGTGCGTTTTAAATAAGTACGAACCATAGAACGTAAGCTTGCGTTGTGTTTACGTGCTTTAACGTTTTGACGAGCACGTTTTCTAGCTTGAGCAGAGTTTGCCACTCGTGCACTCCTTGAAATAGATTGGTCTGGGCGGGCTGCAATTACTTCCGAAAACCAACATCAGAAGAATTATCACCAGCCCGTAAACAAGTGCCATATTTTGATGAAACTAGACAGTTAAGTCAAGTCTTGACATGCTTTGACAACATTTTAGCTGCAGAAAAATCAGAAAGAAACAGGTAGATTAGCTTTAAGCCTCAGAGATTGTTTAAAAAATGACAAATTCTATTCAAAATGCAATTGTAATTGGTGGGAATGGTTTAGTTGGGCAGCAATTGGTCAAACAGCTTAATCAGCTGCCTGAATGTAAAAATATCACCGTTGTTTTGCGTAGACCTTGCTCGGAATTAAATCGCTTAGAAAAAGTCCAGACGTTACTCCTCGAAGACTTTTTATTGCTCAATGATGAAGATGTGAGCGGTTATAGTCATGCATTCAGTTGTTTAGGCACAACCTTAAAAAAGGCAGGCTCAAAGCAGGGATTTTATGCTGTGGACTATACCATCAATGCACATTTTGCCGAATTATTGCAGGCGAAGGGTACGCATTACATATTGGTCAGTGCTTTGGGAGCAGAAGCCAAATCAGCCGTATTTTATAATCGTGTCAAAGGTGAGCTAGAACAATATATTGAAAGTTTGGATTTAGACAAAGTATCAATTTTGCGTCCATCTTTATTATTGGGTGAGCGCAACGAACAACGGCGTTTAGAAGATTTAGGACAAAAGCTGTATCTTAAAATATCACGATTTATTCCCGATCATTTTACATATAAGCCAGTAAGTGCTACGCAAGTGACTCATACTATGGTCGAGGCAGCGCAATCGCAAATTCATAAATTTCAAATTTATGATAATTTACAAATACAAAAAACCAAGTAAAAGGGGAACAACGTGTCTACAGTACCATTCGTAACTTGTGACTTATTAGATGACCATCCAGAACATGACCTTCAAGTGGTGATTCCATCTTTGGATGGTAAATTTTTCAAAAGTTACGGTGCACGTAAAACTTTTGGTGGTCAAATTGTGACTGTAAAATGCTTTGAAGATAACTCACGTGTAAAAGAGTTATTGGCAACCGATGGCACAGGCAAAGTTTTGGTGGTAGATGGTGGGGCATCTATGCGCTGTGCCTTAATGGGTGACTTGATTGCTGAATCCGCAGTGAAAAATCACTGGAATGGCGTGATCATTTACGGCTGTGTACGTGATGTCGATGCAATTGCAGCACTTGATTTAGGCGTACATGCTTTGGCTTCAATTCCACAAAAAAGTAACCGCAAAGGCGTGGGTGAAGTGGATGTGAGTTTGCATTTCGGACAAGTCACTTTTAATTCGGGCGATTATGTCTATGCTGATAACAACGGTATTATTGTGGCAAAAGAAAAGTTGGTCGATTTATAAGCAGTTTGATGGCGCAGTCATCAAATTGCTGAGCACATCACAAGGAAAACAAAATGGTGCATCATCAAATTAAAGTCATTCAGGCAGTGGCATCTATGCTCACCGAAGGTGGACGTGGAGTGAATGGGACAGCATTTCCTAAGCAACCCGAAAAAGCCTTAAAGTTATATGAGTTTGAAGGTTCACCATTTTGCCGTCGTGTACGCGAAGTCATGACCTTGTTAAATTTGGATTATGAGGTTTATCCATGCCCCAAAGGCGGCACAAAATATCGACCTTTGGTGAAACAACTGGGTGGTAAAACTCAGTTTCCATTTTTAATTGATGAAAATACAGGTGATCAGCTCTATGAATCACAGCAGATCATTCATCATTTATTCAAACATTATGGCAAAAGTGGAAAAACGCCAAAAAAATACGCGCATTTTCCTAAAATTCCTTATGTTGCACTTGCAGGCACGTTATTGAATGGTGCACGTGGTGTGTGGATTAACCAGAAAATTGTAGAGCGCGCTGCACCTGAACAACTGATTGAACTGTGGGGTTTTGAGGGAAGTCCTTATACACGTGTAGTACGTGGTGTATTGACTGAACTGGAGTTGCCATTCAAATTTCATAATGTAGCCAAAGAGCGTTGGCAAGATCAAGGCTTGGCAAAATTACGTTTAAAACCGGGTAAATATGTGCCACTGGCAGGTGGTAAGCGTGAGCAGGTATTAAAAGTCATGGGTGATAATATTCAAGTCCCATTTTTAATCGATCCAAATACCCAGACTCAGCTTTTTGAATCAGCTAAGATTGTGAAGTATTTACAGCAAACTTATGGCAAATAAGCTTTAAGTCATTTTTTGATTGTTATAAAAGCATCTTCAAGATGCTTTTTTGCATTTGGCAGGATGCAAAATATGCATCATTATAAATAGCCTAAGCAAAGTGGGGTTGAAACACTGACTTATAACATCAGGGGAGCATAAATCACCCTGATCAGTTGCATCTATTTTAGTGAAGCATTTAAACTCTGCAGCATTCACTTTGATTTCGCCAATTTATAGGTTCAAAATGTTCAGCAAACTTACAGGGTTGTTTAAAAATAAAGCCAATCTCGAAGAAATTGCCTATTTAGAAGCACAGAATATTCAATGGGATGCGGAACAAGGCTATATGGTCGATGGTATTTTGCTTAACGATGTTTTGGCAGAGCGTTTAAATTATTTATCCAACCGCCGTATGCAGCAGTTTGATGATTTGGCACAGCTGTATTCTACAGCTATGATTATCAATGAAAAAATTGATCTGGAAATTGCGCAACAGCGTTTTAACACAATGCTTGGTAATACCGAAGAAAACTTACTGGAATTTAAAGCGATTGTTAAAAAATTGAATGATTATTATCGACAGTTTTTACGTGATCAAAAGTAAAGAGGCGTGTGTATCAAACTTTAAAGCTCGCTGTTTTATAAAATTTTGCAATTAAATACGCTGTAATGGTGGATGAAAAAAATTACGTAAAACCGTCAATTCATCGTGCTAGTATAAGCCCCATGTTGTTTAGACCCTAAAGCTATATACATGTTCCAACACGAAATTTCCCAACTCAATTTAGCACAACTGAAAGCTGGCGAAAAACGCTGGATTGGTAATCTACAAGGTTCTGCCGCAGCATTATTATTTAAAGAAATTGGTCAGCAGAATCAGCATTTATTTGTGATTGTCGCGCGCAATCAACAACATTTGGCGCAGTTAGAAAGCGAATTAGAATTTTACGGGGTAAAACCGACTATTTTCCCCGATTGGGAAATTTTGCCTTATGACCGCTTGTCACCGCATCAAGATATTGTGTCGGAGCGTTTGGCGATTTTATCCAATATGCCGCAGCAAGGTGTATTGTTGGTTTCGGCAACCACTTTGGCACAACGTGTTGCACCAACCTCATGGGTGTTAGGCGAGCATTTCGATATTCGTGTTGGGCAAAAGTTTGCTTTGGAACAACAAAAGCAGCGTTTGGTACAAGCAGGCTATCATCTGGTCGATACAGTCTATGATCATGGTGAATTCGCTGTGCGTGGCAGTATTATGGATATTTATGCTTCGGGACAGGAAGCACCCATCCGTATTGATTTATTTGATGATGAAGTTGAAACCTTAAAGTTTTTTGATCCAGAAACGCAGCGTACCACCCAAAGTTTGCAGAATTTTACGGTTTTACCCGCCAAAGAATTTCCATTAAAAGAAGGTCGTGCGATTTTCCGTGACCGCTATGCAGAAAGTTTCCCAACGGCAAACCCGAAAAAGAACCCTGTGTATCAGGATGTGTTAGAAGGCATTGCATCGCCTGGTTTAGAGTTTTATTTTCCGTTATTCTTCACTCAAGCACAGCTTGAAGGTCAAAATACATTACTTTCATACTTACCAAAGCATTGCATTGTCATTACAGATAAGGCGGTGGATGACTGTTTAACTCAATTTTGGAAAGATGTGCTGTATCGTTATGAGGACAGACGTCATAACATCGACCAGCCGATTTTGCCGCCTGAGCAATTATTCCTACAACCAAATCAATTATTAGAACAACTGAATCAATTTGGACGTGTGATTGCATCGCCCGAAGCTTTTGAGCAAAAAGCAGGTGTAGTGAACTTAAGCACACTTGTACCACCACGTTTGGCGGTTGATCCTAAACAAGAACAACCCTTTCATGCCGTTAAGCAATATATTGATGCGGCCAATCATCCTGTTTTATTGGTGGCAGAAAGTGCAGGTCGTCGTGAAACCTTAAAAGATGCGTTGCGTGCCGCTTTGGGTGAAATTCCACAAGTGGAGAGTTTTGAGGCATTTCAGCAGTCTTTACAAGCCATTGCGATTACCAATGCACCTTTAGATCGCGGCTTGGTCATTCAAGATCAATTGAGTGTAATCTCAGAAAATCAGTTGTATGAACATCGTGTGGTGCAGCGCCGTCGTAAACGTCAGCAGGAAGTTTCTGAAGAGTTTTTAATTCGCAGTTTGACCGAGTTAAGCATTGGTGCACCTGTGGTACATATTGATTATGGCGTAGGGCGTTATGCAGGTTTAATTACTTTAAATATTGATGAGCAAGAGCATGAGTTTTTACAACTTGATTATGCCGATGCTGCAAAAGTGTATGTACCTGTTACCAATTTGCATTTAATCAGCCGTTATAGCGGTGGTGATCCAGACCTTGCGCCTTTGCATAAATTAGGCACAGATGCATGGAATAAAGCCAAACGCAAAGCTTTGGAACAAATTCACGATGTGGCAGCAGAATTACTGCATATTCAGGCACGTCGTCAATCTAAACCGGGTTTTGCTTTTGAGTTGGATCATAGTCTTTATATGCAATTTGCCAGTGGCTTTGCTTATGAAGAAACCTTAGATCAAGCTAATGCAATTGAAGCGACCTTACATGATATGCAATTGGCAAAACCAATGGATCGTTTGGTCTGCGGTGATGTCGGTTTTGGTAAAACTGAAGTCGCAATGCGGGCTGCATTTGTCGCGGTACAGAACAACAAGCAAGTTGCTGTATTGGTTCCAACAACATTGTTGGCACAACAGCATTATGAATCCTTTAAAGACCGTTTTGCCGATTGGCCTGTGCGTATTGAAGTCTTGTCGCGTTTTGGTTCAAGCAAATCTCATCAAAAAACCATTGAAGATTTAGCAGAAGGCAAAGTCGATATTGTGATTGGGACGCACAAAATTCTACAAGAAAATATTCAGTTCAAGCAATTAGGCTTGATGATTGTCGATGAAGAACATCGTTTTGGTGTACGTGACAAAGAACGTATTAAAGCGTTGCGTGCCGATGTTGATATGTTGACTTTAACCGCAACGCCAATTCCACGTACCTTAAATATGGCATTTAGTGGTATGCGCGATTTATCTATTATTGCCACACCGCCTGCACGTCGTTTAGCGGTGAAAACCTTTGTGCAAGAGCATACAGGCGATACGGTGAAAGAAGCCATTTTACGTGAATTGTTACGTGGTGGTCAGGTGTATTTCCTGCATAATGAAGTGGAAACCATTGAGCGTAGTGCTGAAACCATTCGTGAATTGGTACCAGAAGCGCGGGTTGCAGTTGCGCATGGGCAAATGCGCGAGCGTGAATTAGAGCAAGTCATGCAGCAGTTTTATCATAAAGAATATAACGTGTTGGTTTGCTCAACCATTATTGAAACAGGGATTGATGTTCCAAATGCCAATACCATTTTAATTGAACGTGCAGATAAACTCGGATTGGCGCAGTTGCACCAATTACGTGGTCGTGTTGGACGTTCGCATCACCAAGCTTATGCGTATTTGCTGGTACCTTCCATTAAGGGCTTAAAAGGCGATGCTGAAAAACGCTTGGATGCGATTCAGCGTGCCTCAACTTTGGGTGCAGGTTTTATGCTGGCAACCGAAGACTTGGAAATTCGTGGTGCGGGCGAATTACTGGGTGAGCAACAAAGCGGTTCAATGCAAGCTATTGGTTATAGCCTGTATATGGAAATGCTGGAAAAAGCCACCAAAGCCATTCAAAAGGGTAAAACTCCTAACTTCGATGCACCATTGTCTTTAACTGCAGAAATCAACCTGCACATGCCTGCTTTAATTCCAGATGATTATTTGGGCGATGTGCATCAGCGCTTATTGTTCTACAAACGCATTAGTAATACCGATACTCAAGAAAAGCTTGATCATATCCGTATGGAGTTGATTGACCGTTTTGGTATTCCACCACAAGCGGTGAAACAATTATTTGCTGTACATCAACTGCGTTTAAAAGCAGAGCAGTTGGGCATCACTAAAATTGATATTGGTACAAATGGCGGTCATATCGAATTTTCACCAGATACACCTGTGCAAGCCATGAGCATCATTCAAATGATGCAAAAACATCCGACCTATTTCCGTATGGATGGTGGACAGCGTTTAAAAGTGATGGTGATGTTGGAGGAAGCTGAAAAGCGGATTCAATTTATTGCCGATCTATTAAACAGCCTGCTAAAAACTTTGCACAGCTGAGTTTAAAAATGCAAATTGATCCAAATATCATATCGGTAAATTTATGAATATTTTCTAAGAAACCACTGATTCTATAATGAATATTATTCATGATGAATTTGGTTAAAATTGCACTTTATTTACATCGAAACATGATGGGAATCATACTCAGTTCACTAGGGATGTGATAGTATTACCCATCATTACAATTTGCGTCATTTATAAAGATATGTTTAGTTTGCATCCACAACTTGCTCAAGATACTTTTTTTGTAGGCGACTTTCCTCTGTCAACATGTCGTTTAATGAATGATATGCAATTCCCTTGGTTAATTCTAATTCCACGTGTGCCAGGGGTTACAGAACTATACGAATTAAGCCAGGCAGACCAAGAACAATTTTTACGTGAATCTAGCTGGTTATCTAGCCAATTATCACGTGTATTCCGTGCCGATAAAATGAATGTGGCGGCTTTAGGTAATATGGTTCCACAATTGCATTTTCATCACGTCGTGCGTTATCAAAATGATGTGGCTTGGCCTAAACCAGTTTGGGGTACGCCAGCTGTACCATACAGCAATGAAGTTTTGGCTCACATGCGTCAAACCTTGATGCTTGCTCTGCGTGGTCAAGGCGATATGCCATTTGACTGGCGAATGGATTAATTGAAATGAATTGCCACGCAGGATGCGTGGCTTTTTAATCCTAGATTGGAGTAGGCCGCGGTGTTCATGTACAATTGGATGGAAAGAGATCCCAAACAATTCGAATTTCTGCATCGTTTAGTCGGGTATGCAAGTTTATCCCTGATTATGGTGGTCTATCACTACACCTACGCCGATACCAATTATCAAATTTACCTTCCGTTTTTTCTTACTTTTTTATTACTGATAATTCCTAAATTTTCGCGTTGGCTGCAATATAAATATAGTCATCAAGCCAAGCGTAATATCCTGTTTATTATTGATATTGTGGTAGTCGCAGTATGTTTGTCTGCGGTACATCTGAATTTGGTACTTACTTTTGCCGCTTTATTTGCGCTGCTATATACCGCCATTTATATTAAAGTTTCTTTCTTTTTGGTGGCATCGGCATCCTTATTGGCGGTCACAGTTTTTTATTTTTGTAATATTTTTATTTTTGGTTTTAACGAATATTTTGAACAAAGCAGTACCGAACTTACGATTTTAGCCTTTTTATGTATGATCTTTTACTTTGGCATGGGCAGTGCCTATCAGGCACGTCGTATCCGCTATACCACGGCAAAGAAAGACCATTACTACACACAAATGAACCGCTATATGGAATTTGCGAATCAGCTTAGTCGCTATGCACCTTTGCAGTTGTGGCAATCGATTATGAAAGGTGAGTCGGAAGCGAAAATTGAATATAAACGTAAAAAAATGACGATTTTCTTTTCTGATATTCAAGGCTTTACTGAACTTTCTGAAACACTAATTCCAGATGATTTAGCATTCCTGCTCAATGATTATTTAAGCCACATGACCGAAATTGCCAAGCAATATGAAGCGACGGTGGATAAGTTTATGGGTGATGCGATTTTAATTTTCTTTGGTGATCCAAATACGCAAGGTGTTGAACAAGATGCTAAAACTTGTGTAGAGATGGCTATTGCGATGCGTCAGCAAATGAAATTGTTACGCGAACGTTGGGTCAAAATGGGCTATCCGCCTTTACATATTCGTATGGGTATCAGTACAGGATATTGCCACGTTGGGAACTACGGTGCAGCACATCGGATGGCATATACCATTGTTGGGCGTGATGCTAACTTAGCTGCGCGTTTGCAAAGTGCGGCCGAAGTTGATGAAATTTTACTTTCAGATGACACTTATAAACTGATTAAAAATGATTATTTGTGTGCTCCGAAAGCACCGATCTTTTTAAAGGGGATTCAAGGTCCTGTAAAAACTTGGCAAGTGATGGAAAAATATGCGGCCAGCAAGTCGGATTATCAGCGTTGGTTTGACTACGAATATAAAGGTTTTCATTTGTTGCTTAATTTGGATGAAGTGCAGAATTTTGAATATCCTGAGCTAATTACCGTATTAGAAAAAATGATTAAAAGAATTCAAACGCAGCAAAAGCTGACCAACTCACAGGGCATTGTAAAACTTAATCTTGAAGATGAAGTGATTGAACATCCACCTGTTGAAGAAATTGCCAAAACTCATATTCCTGAAAAACACTAAAATTTTTCTTATAATGTAGATCTCGTTTAACTTTTAAATCCTCAAAAATTTTAAATCTAAAGTTGTGCAATAAAAAAAACTGCGCCGTAGCGCAGTTTTTTAGAATTAGCATCATTTTATGATTAATGATTTTCTGAAGCATGGTTAATGGTGTATTTTGGAATTTCGACTTCCAAGTCTTCATTGACCACTTTAACCTGACAAGATAAGCGTGAATCAGGCTCTAAACCCCAAGCACGGTCTAATAAGTCAGCTTCAACATCATCCATTTCTTCTAGGCTGTCAAAGCCTTTACGAACAACAACGTGGCAAGTGGTACATGCACAAGACATATCGCAAGCATGTTCAATTTTAATGCCATTTTCAAGTAAGCTTTCGCATAAGTTGGCATTTTGTTCGACTTCAAACTCAGCACCTTCTGGGCAGAATTGCGCATGTGGAAGTACTTTAATACGTGGCATAATCTTTACCTTAAATTAGTTTGAGTTTGACCAGTCGTCGAGTTTAGTGCCTTTAAGTGCTGTATCAATATGTTGATTCATACGAATTGCAGCAAAAGCATCACTGTGTATTTTAAGCTGTTCAACAGCATGTTCAATGGCTTTAATGTCTTGTCCAGTCAATTCGGCTTCCAACTGCGCTTTGGCAGTATTTAAAGCTTCTAATTGTTCTGGGCTTAATAGTTGTGCATCTACTTTTAAGGCTTGTTGTAAAGCTTCAAGTTCACGTTGTGCTTCAACTTTGGTTTCATGCAAATGACGCAATTGCTTGTCTTCTTCTGCATATTTGAAACCATCTAGCAGCAAACGCTCGGTATCTGCTTCAGATAAACCATAAGATGGCTTGATGTCGATATTTGCAGTCACACCAGAAGTGGTTTCTTTAGCAGAAACACTGAGCAAGCCATCAGCATCGACTTGGAACGTAACTTCAATGCGTGCCTGACCCGCAGTCATTGGTGGAATACCGTGTAGCACAAAACGACCTAAGCTACGACAATGTTCTACCAAATCACGCTCACCTTGTACCACATGAATCAACATGGCAGATTGGCCATCTTGATAAGTGGTAAATTCTTGGCGACGTGCTACAGGAATTGCAGTATTGCGTGAAATTAAGCGTTCCACCAAACCGCCCATGGTTTCTAAACCCAAAGACAGTGGGGTAACGTCTAATAGCAACGAACCATCTTTGCTGTTACCAATTAGTTGATTGGCGGTAATTGATGCACCAATTGCAACCACTTCATCTGGGTTAATTGTGCATAATGGTTCTTGATTAAATACTTCACGAACAGCTTTTTGCACGGCATAAGAACGTGTTGAACCACCAACTAAAACTACATTTTGAATGTCATCTAGGTCAAGTTTGGCATCGCGTAATACACGTTTGCATACACTAATGGTTTTATCTAAAGCAACCTGAATAATACTTTCAAAGTTTGCGCGGTCTAATTGCAGCGTGTGCTCTAACAGTTTTAATTCAACACTTTCTGCATTGCTGAGCGCTTCTTTGGCTTTACGTGCAGACACAATAAAGTGTGCATATTCTGCATCATCTAAACTTTCAATATTCAGCTGTTTTTTTGCCCATTTTACAATCAGACGATCTAAGTCATCACCACCTAAAGCAGTGTGGCCGCCTGTGGCTAAAACTTCAAAAACACCTTGAGAGAAACGTAAAATAGAAACGTCAAACGTACCACCGCCCAAGTCGTAAATCACATAGTTACGGTCTTGAGCCAAGTTGGTGTCTTGATCTAAACCGTAGGCAACCGCTGCTGCAGTCGGTTCATTCAATAAACGCAATACTTTTAAACCTGCAAGCTCGGCAGCGTCACGTGTGGCTTGGCGTTGAGCTTCATCAAAATAAGCAGGAACAGTAATCACTGCACCATTTACAGGGTTTTGTAAGCTGGCTTCTGCGCGGTCTTTGAGTTGTTTAAGTAATTCTGCCGAAATTTCAACAGGTGTTTTACGGCCTTGAGCTGTTTCAAAAGCAGGCATTTGATTGTCTTCACCCACTAACGTGTATGGATGTTGAAATTTAATGTCCGCTTTAGAACGACCCATAAAACGCTTGACTGAAACAATCGTGTTTTTAGGGTCTGTAGTAATAAATGGCGCAGCAGCATTGCCATAATGTGTATTTTGCTCTGCATAATGGACGATAGAAGGCAGTAGCACGCGACCTTGCTCATCATGCAAGACTTTGGCTTTACCAGAAAGAACTGTGGCAACCAATGAATGAGTGGTGCCTAAGTCAATGCCAATCGCAATGCGATGTTCATGCGGTGCACTTGATTGACCTGGTTCTGCAATTTGCAAGAGCGCCATTATGTAAAATCCTTTGCCCGTTAAATATTAAAATACAAACTAAAATTAAAAATCATCGTCTAAATCAAAACTGTCATCATCAAGGAAACGATCTTCAGCTTTGTCTAGGTCAGCCATAACTTTCATGAAAAAGCGTAATTTACGCACAGTGTCACGCGCTTCTGCCCAATCTTCTTCGGCATAGTCAATTTTAAATTCACGGACTAAGCCATCAACCCATTGTTGTACTTCAACCTTTAATGACTGTAAGTCATCGGCACAGTTGGCATCATCCAATTGCTCACGAATTTCCAAGGCATCTTGTAAAAATTCAAAGTCATGGATGGATTGATCGAGATGATAATCTTGCTTTTTCAATGAGAGTAAATATGCAGCACGACTGTCTACCGCAGAGAGTTGTTTAAACGCCTGATTAATTTTACTAGATTTAATCAAGGCTTGATCTTTGTCTTCGGCTTTGTCGGGGTGATATTGCTGCTGTAGCTTTAAAAATTCAGCTTTTAAAGTAGCGAAATCAATATCGAGTGCAACAGGAAGATTAAACAACTCAAAATGATTCATGGGAGATGGAATCCGCGATTAGTGTGCAAAATTGGCTGCATAAATGCAATTAAAACAGTGTATTGTACACTGTTTTAAGCTAAAAAGAGGGAGGTGGCGTTATACCGTGAACGATTCACCGCAGCCACATTCACCTTTTTTATTGGGGTTGTTAAACTCGAAACCTTCGTTTAAACCATTTTTGACATAGTCCATTTCCATGCCATCTAGGTAAACTAGGCTTTTCGGATCAACGAAAACTTTAACACCAAACTGTTCAAACATTTGGTCGTGCGTATCGACTTCATCTACAAATTCGAGTACATAAGCCAAACCAGAACAGCCTGAAGTTTTCACACCAACGCGAATACCTTCACCCTTACCGCGATTCTTTAAGTAATTGCTGATATGAGTTGCAGCATTTTCAGTTAAATTGATCATGAAAACTCCGTTTGTTTTTCCACAAAACTTAGCAAATTAAGCTTTGGTCTTTTTGCTGCGATAGTCTTCTACAGCAGCTTTAATTGCATCTTCTGCCAATACAGAGCAGTGTACTTTCACTGGTGGAAGGGCAAGTTCGGTAGCAATATCAATGTTCTTGATCGCTTGTGCTTCATCTAAAGTTTTACCTTTAAGCCACTCAGTAACCAAAGAACTAGAAGCAATGGCAGAACCACAACCATAAGTTTTGAAACGTGCTTCTTCAATCACGCCTTCGTCATTCACTTGAATTTGCAGACGCATTACATCGCCACATGCAGGTGCGCCCACCATACCTGTACCAACGTTTTCAGCATTTTTGTCTAAAACGCCAACATTACGAGGGTTTTCGTAATGATCAATTACTTTATCGCTATAAGCCATGTCGCTTCTCCAAACCTCGGGGTCAGCCTTAATATAAATATGGGGGTGAAATTACCTTTATCAATCTAATGGCTTCCTGTCAAAGCCATTAGATTTGGGATGAATTAGTGTTCAGTCCATTCTACTTTAGAAAGGTCAATCCCTTCTTTATACATATCCCAAAGCGGTGAAAGTTCACGTAACTTTTCAACAGCAGCTTTAGTCACAGTTAGGACATGATCAATATCTTCTTCAGTGGTGTATTTACCAAAACTGAAACGAATTGAGCTGTGTGCAAGTTCGTCTGAAAGACCTAGTGCACGTAATACATAAGATGGCTCTAAAGTCGCTGAAGTACACGCAGAACCTGAAGATACCGCAGCATCTTTAAGAGACATCATTAAAGATTCACCTTCAACAAAGTTGAAGCTGACGTTTAAATAGTTGGCTACGTTTAGTGTTGGGTGACCATTCAGGAAAACTTGTTCCATGGTGTTCAAGCCATTCCAAAGTTTGTCGCGCAATACACGTAAACGGGCTTGTTCAGAAGCCAAGTTTTTGCCTGCAAGTTCAAATGCTTCGCCCATACCTACAATTTGGTGGGTTGCAAGTGTGCCTGAACGCATGCCACGCTCATGACCGCCACCATGCATTTGTGCTTTTAAGCGTACGCGTGGACTGCGGCGTACAAATAGCGCACCAATACCTTTAGGGCCATAGATTTTGTGTGCAGAGAAGCTCATTAAGTCTACTTTTAAGGTAGATAAATCAATTTCTACCTTACCTGCAGCTTGCGCAGCATCAACGTGGAAGAAGATTTTTTTGGCACGGGTGATTTCGCCAATTGCAGCGACATCGGTAATCGTACCAATTTCGTTATTGACCATCATCAACGACACTAAAATGGTGTCTGGACGAATTGCTGCTTCAACCATTTCAGGTGTAATTAAACCTGTTTGTGGTTGTGGCTCTAAGTACGTGATTTCAAAACCTTCAGATTCAAGCTCACGGCAGGTATCTAAAATGGCTTTGTGTTCAATTTTAGAGGTAATAATGTGTTTGCCTTTAGACGAATAGAATTGTGCTACGCCTTTTAGTGCAAGGTTATCTGATTCTGTTGCACCAGAAGTCCACACGATTTCACGTGGGTCTGCTTTGATCAAGTTCGCAACTTGTTCACGTGCATATTCAACTTTTTCTTCTGCTTGCCAGCCATAAGCGTGCGAACGAGAAGCGGCATTACCGAAAGTCCCATCAAAAGTCAGGCACTCCATCATGCGTTCTGCAACTTGAGGATCTACAGGAGTGGTTGCTGCGTAGTCAAGATAAATTGGACGTTTCATGTCAAATACCTGTAACCGATAACAGAGCTGAATCAAACGGTGCTGTGTTCTGGCGAATGGCAACAGTTTGTACGTTGTCACGCGCAACTAAATCAGCAAGTGAGATTTTAGCGAGATAGTCGGCAATATGATGGGAGAGTTCCTGCCATAAGTCGTGAGTCAAGCACATTGCACCATTTTGACAGTTGCCTTTATGGTCGCAACGCGTTGCATCAACAGTTTCGTTTACGGCTTCAATGATTTCTAGCACAGTGATTTCATTTGCACTACGTGCTAAATGGTAACCACCGTTAGCACCGCGAACACTAGACACTAAGCCGTGGCGCTTAAGTTTTGCGAATAACTGCTCAAGATAAGCAACAGAAATAGTTTGACGGGCTGCAATTTCAGCAAGCGTGATCGTTTGTTCAGTTGGCTGCAAAGCTAAATCAAGTAGAGCAGTCACTGCGTAGCGACCGCGAGTTGTTAAGCGCATGATTCGATACACATGATTAGACTAGATATGGGTATTCTATGAATCCCGACTAAATTAGTCAAGTATTTTATTGTGATATTGTGCGCGAGGATTTACGCTGTTTTTCTTGATATTTTAATGCGTTTAAACGATCCATAAATTATACACTAATAACGTAATTAATAGTACTGTTATTACACCAAAGACGATGTTAATGCGCTTTTGACGACGTTCAATCCGACGAATACGGTTTTTATGCTGTTTAAGCTCAACTTGTAGGGTGTTGATCTTAGAGCGTTGTTCATCAATTTTGTCTAAAAGTGGGGCAATGCGCTTTTTAGAACCAATCACTTCTTGTTCTTGCGGTGCTTCTTTCAGCCATTGTTTCCAGTCAGCTAAAACTTTGGGTGCACTAAAATGCAAAATTAGATCACGAAACTCATCTTTAAGGGTAATGTCACCATCTATACGCATGTGTTTAATACTGCGACGATTACCTAAAATAAAGATTTTAAATAAATCTATGAGGGTGGTGCGCACATCTAAATCGACAGCTTGTTCAGGTGCTTTGCTGTCAAATAAGATGCCGTTTGGATTGAATTCCACGTAAATGTCGAAATAAGGAATATAGCTATTAATTTTAATGGTGATTTTCTGGTCGACAAACTTTTTAGCCTGCAAAGCGACCACACGATCATGTTTTAGAATAAAGCTAAAAATTGTTTCCAGCACAATCATGAGCATGGTCAGCAACAAATGTGGATTACTTTGTCTTTGTTGCGAATCACTCATAAAATCAAGTCCCTAAATCTAAAGTTGAATTCCTTGTTTTGCGCTTCGTTGAGAATACATTCTAAGAAGCGCAGCGAATAATCTTGCTTTGTAGAACAGTTTAGCAAAACGATCAAGTATTTAATTTGCTATTATGAAAGCATTTTGTAGGTTTATTACATTTATGTGCGCATAAAATAAGCAGGAGAGAGGTTCATGGAAAAAACGACGGATAGCGTAGAAGAGCATTTGCTTGAATCAGAAACCACATTGAAAAATAAAGATAAATTACGCTCAGGACGTAAATCATCACTCGATTTTCGTAAATATACCAAGCAAATTTGGCTAGCAGGTTTAGGTGCATTTTCACGCGCAGAAGAAGAAGGCAATAAATTGTTTGACTCTCTGGTCAAGGTGGGTGAGGAATTAGAATCTAAAACTACAGAAATTGCCGATCAAACAGTTGAAAAAGTGTCTGAAAAAGCCAAAGAGTCGGTCATTGATACTAAAGATAAAGTTGAGCGTTTAATTGACCATAGCGTCAATCATTCTTTAAATAGAATTGGCTTGGTGACAGCAAAAGACCTACAACATTTGGAGCAATTGGTACTGCAATTACATGCCAAAGTCGATGCGTTGATTGAAGAAAATAAACAATTAAAAGAAGATGTCGCGAAAAAGTAATTCTGTGCAAAGGGGGCTTAAAGTATGTTGCTTTATTATACATCGGGTATTTTAGGGCAAAACTGAATAGAGGCTAATAGTTCCATCGTTTTACCATTTATTTTGCATAAAAGCGTGCAGGGAGTATTGCTTTTACCCTCAAAGCATTGCTATAAAGGCGTTACGGTAATTTAAATTAAATCTCTGGACCTTAAATAAACGATATTAAGAGGACGTAATTTTCATGAATAAATCAGAATTAATCGATGCAATTGCAGAGAAAGGGGGATTGTCTAAGACTGATGCAGGTAAGGCCTTAGACGCAACAATTGCTTCTATTACTGAAGCGCTTAAAGCGGGTGATACTGTAACCCTCGTTGGTTTTGGTACATTTAATGTGAAAGAGCGTGCTGCTCGCACAGGTCGTAACCCACAAACAGGTGCTACACTTGAAATTAAAGCAAGCAAAGTACCAAGCTTTAAAGCGGGTAAAGGTTTAAAAGATTCAGTAGCATAATCTTTTAAAATGCCAAGAAAGCGCGCCAATTGGCGCGTTTTTTATTAATAATGTCAATAAACGGCTTCAACGCATTCATTCGTTGAGGGTTTTCAGTTAAAATCTCGCACAAATAAAATATTGGAATACTTATGGAATCTTTTCGTAAAGTTATTAAGGGTTGGTTGGGCAAAGTTTTGCTCGTCTTGTTCTTGACCCCTTTAGCACTTGTAGGTATTGAAGGATATTTTAGTGGAGGTCAGTCTGAAGACACTGCACAAACAGTCAATGGTCAGCAAATTTCAAAACGAGAATTAGATAATCTGACCAATTCCTTGAAAGAACAATACTTGGCCTATACCAATGGTGATGAAACACTATTGAATCAAAATTATATTCAAAACAAAGCCAAAGATACGTTGGTTGCACGTACCTTGTTATTACAACAAGCTGAGAAATTAGGGATTTCTTTGAGCGATGCACAAATTGAACAAATGATTGCACAGCAACCGAATTTCCAACAAGATGGCAAGTTTTCTGAAAGCTTGTATGCGAACTATCTGCAATCTGTAGGCATGACCAATCAGGCGCTTGTGGCAAATTTACGCCAAGACCATGCGTTAAAAATGCTGAGTGCTAGCTTTACCGATTATGCTTTAGTTAGCCCGTCTGATATTCAGCAAATTGCCAATTTACAAACCCAGCAACGTACTTTGCATTTATCTAGCATTAAGTTAGATGACTACAAGAAAAACATCACCACAAATGCACAAGAGATTGCTGCGTATTATGAACAGCACGCCAATGCCTTTAAACAGGTTGCTAGCGTTGATGTCGATTACATTGTGGTGACTCCAGCCAATATTGCACCTGCAAATACGGCTGTCACTGACGCAGAGTTACAACAGGCTTATCAAAAGTTTGTCGAAACTCAAAAAGGTGCTGCTGTACCGACAGTGAAACATATTTTAATCACCACCGATGCGCGTGATGATGCCGCAGCTAAAAAACTTGCAGAGCAAGCCGCAGCTGAAATTAAGCAAGGTACAAGCTTTACTGCAGCTGCACAAAAGTATTCGGATGATCCTGAGTCTAAAGCCAAAGGTGGTGAGGTTGCAGGTTATGAAGCAGGCGTATTTGGCGATGCCTTTGACAAAGCCGTGGGTAGCTTAAAATCTGGTGAAGTATCACAGCCGATTAAAACTCAATATGGCTATCATGTGATTCAAACAGAAGGTGCTACAGTTCAAGTCCCTGCGTTTGAAACTCAAAAAGCACGTTTAATGGCAGAGTTGCAAAAAGCCAAAACTGAAAATGCGTATACCGATACCATCAACAGCTTAAATGAATTGGTGGTGAGTAGTGATGCTTTAGATGTTGTGGCAGAAGAAGTGAAAACGGCCAAAGTCGAATCTGTTAATGGTTTAACTTTGGCGGCGCAGCATCCTGTTTTAAGCCAGCCATCTGTCAAAGTTAAATTGTTTAATGATGATGTGAAAAATGGCGATCGCAACGCATCGAGTAACATTACTTTAGCCAATGGCGATGTGGTATGGGTGAAAGTGCGTAATTACCATGCCGCAGGTGTGCAAACTTTAGAAGAAGCAACACCCCGCGTAAAAGCTAAACTGATTGAGAAAAAAGCCTTTGATGCAGCGAAAAAAGATATTCAAGCTGCGTTGGATGCCTTTAAAACTCAACCTGCAGCGACCGTTTTGGCGAAAAACCAAATCCGTTTTGAAAATGCAGGCACATTCACCCGTGCAGATGGTTTGTTAAAGCGTGAAATTGAACGTGCTGCATTTAGTGTGCTTGCGCCTAAAGATGGTATGTGGTCAGTAACAACAGCATCTATACCAAATGAATTGGTGGTGGTAGCTGTATCAAATGTAAACGATACTACATCGAATGCTTTAACGCCTGAGCAACTGAAAGAGTTAGCGCAGTTGTATCAACAATTACGTGCTCAACAAGAGCTAGATGACTATACGCAATATTTGAAATCGAAAGCGAAAATCAAATAAGTGATGAACATCTACAAAAAAACCAGCAAATTTGCTGGTTTTTTTGTGCATCTAAAATGATTAAGTAAGCAGTTTCAAGATTTATTCAGCGCGAATTTTTAGCTCATAACCTGTGTATTTACGAATGTTGATGACACCTGTATCCAAGATTAAATATTGCCCTTTAATTCCTTGCAGTTTGCCGCGAATGATTGGGGTTTTATCTAAGTTATGCGATTTAATTTTCTCAGGATACTGTTCTACAGGGTACACAAATTCACGCGGAAGTTCCTGATCTAAAAGCTCTACCGTTTCGTTGAATTCAAGGTTTTGACTAAACTCATCACGAATGGTCTGAATTTTAGGCGCAAACTCTTCAATCAGTTGTTCACGCACTTCAATTAGGTTTAGCGGCTCTGCTTCGCCTTTGAGTAGTTTGCGCCAGTCGGTTTTATCTGCGACTTGTGTACCAAACATAACTTCTAATTGCCCAGATAAACGACGTGAGCCGACTTTCATAATTGGTAAGGCTTGGGTTGCGCCCTGATCTAACCAACGTGTAGGCATTTGACCTAAACGGGTGATTCCCACTTTTAAAGCACTTGAATTGGCTAAATATACGATGTGCGGTTGAAAGCAGACTTCTTGAGCAAAACTATCTTCACGACATGTACCTAAATGATAGTGACAGGTTTCAGGCTTCATGATGCACATATCGCAAGATGCTTTGGTTTTAAAACACTTGAAACAATGTCCTTGCGAATAAGATTTTGGTGTTTTTACGCCACAAGAAACACAATAAATATTGCCCGTCCACTCTAGTTCAAGCTCTTGCCCAAGCTGAAAAGGTAGATCAATTTCTGAACGGTCTAGAATAAATTTATATTCAACATTTGCCTTGTGTACCTGTTCATCAGTTACACTATGGTCCTTAAGACCTGCGTGCATTTTATGGCAAATGCCTTGTAGTTCCATAAGAATACTCTCTCGAAAATGAAGGAATGCAGTGATGGCTGAAATGCGTTTAATTCAAGCATTAATTGATGATTTATCTCAACAACAGCCAATTTCTACTGCATTGTGTATAGGGCAAAATATTGAAGCAAGCCCGAAGTATAACAATCAAGCGGCTGATGAGCAGCCAACTATCCAATGGCAGTATTTTAGCGCATTGGCATTTTTAAATCTGCCTTTTACCCAACGTTTTGATTTGGCAGTTGTATTTTTAGATGCTGCCGATTTTGCTGTGCAGACGCCACAACACACCTCGCAAATTTTGGTAAAGCTACGTGATTTATTGGCAAAGCGTATTGTGGTAATTGCTGCACGTGAAGATGAGCAATTGCTTAGAGCACTTGGTTTTACGCAATTGATTGAACATCGCTTTGAGCAGCATCATTTATGCTTATGGCAATTTAATATTTTGACTTATAAGCACGTGCCTGATTGGTTTAATTCTAAGTTTTGGGCAAACCCTGAAAATTGGGATAAATTCCGCTGGTAAGTGCTGAATTACGATCACAAAATTCTAATAATGATAATTAATTCACATAAATTTAGGATATTGCAAAATTTAACAATTTCAAGCGCGCAATTCAGTCAAAACTTCGTATGCTGTCATAAGGGCATTATGAGGAAAATAAAATGACCAATTTAAGCAATATTGTTGAAATTTTAGCAAAGCAGGCATTGGGCGCGAATCAGCAATCTAATCAATCTCAAGGCGGATTGGGTGGTATTTTAGGTTCGGTTTTGGGGCAACTTGGTGGTAATAACCAACAATCTGCGCAAGGCGGCTTGGGTGGCATTCTTGGTTCGGTACTAGGTCAGTTAGGTGGGCAACAACAGCGTTCTGCTACAGGTGCTTCAGGTACACAAAGTTTATTGATTGCAGTTTTGCCTTTGGTGTTGGCATGGATTCAAAAACAGGGTGGCTTGCAAGGTGCTTTGGATAAACTCAAAGGACAAGGCTTAACCAGTCAGGTGGATGATTGGGTGTCTACAGGCCCAGGTGAAAATGCGCATGTAGGTGCTGAACAAGTACAAAGTTTATTTGATGATGCCGATGTAGCGCAGGTCGCACAGCAAACTCAGGCGCCAAAGCAAGATATTTATAATGCGATTTCTGCAGTATTGCCGCAAATTATTGATTCATTGACACCACAAGGTGAGCAAACTAGCAAACAAGAAGCCAATGATGATATTCAACAAGTGATGAATTTAGTGTCTGGATTTTTAAAGCGTTAATATTGAAAAATTCAGCTTTGCAAAACTGACTTGAATAAACTAAGCCAGCAAGTTTGTTGGCTTAGTTTTTATTTGGTTTTTTAAGTATGCAAAAAACACGCCGAAGCGTGTTTTTATGTTTTAAGTTTGGTTCAGACTTAGAAGTCGTAACGGAAACCTAAAGAAAGAGCTGTTGAGTTTTCGTCTTTAGCACCTTTTACGGAGTTACCAAAGCTACGACCTTCTTTCCAAGGAGTAAGATCAGCATTTTTATCATTTAACATGGTTGCAAGGTTTGCGTATACACGTACAGCCTTGTCTAAACGATGTTCCACGCCAACTGCTAAAAGTGTAGAATTTGCATCTTCGGTGTCAACGTCACGGTGGAATACCTGACCACGTACATAAGTCTTTGGTGCTACTTTATAGTCTGCCGCTACACCAAATACTTGTGCATCAGCATATTTGGTTGCAGTACCTTCCAAGTCATGTGTAAGATATTGGTATAAACCACCTAAGTTTAGTTCTGGTGTGATTTTGTATGCTGCTGCGATACGGAATCCATCACGCTCACCCGAGCCAATTGCAGAGTTTTCTTCATAGCGTTCATAAGCAGCTGCAAAGTCAACAGGACCTTCTTTATAAGTTAAAGCCAGATCGTAAGCTTTATTGTCGTCCTGACCTTCTCCGGTCGTTGCATCTTTGGGAATTGAAGTGCTTGGATGTAATGATAAAGCTGCAAGTACGTTAAAACCACCACCGAATTTAGGAGATTTATATTCAACGGTATTTTCATTTCGTTCATCAAACTTATTATCACTAACACGTGTTACGTTACGAATGTCACCAACCATATCACCAAAGAAGTTCACTGGACCACGAGCAACTTTAAATGGGCTGTCAAAACGACCTGCACGTACTTGACCAAAGTCACCTTTTAAACCTACGAAAGTATCACGAGTAGCAAAGTCTACGCTTTTACCATCTTGGCTACCGCTAGCAAAGTTAACTTCTTGTTCAACTTGACCAAAAACAGTCATGCCGTTTTCTAATTTTTGTTCAGCTTTGAAGCCTAAACGTGATGAGTTAGAAGAAAGACCAACTTCGTTATAGTCTTTACCATCATCAAGATAGTCTAAAGATACGTGTGCACGACCATAAACTTTAACATCAGCAGCCATCGCTAATGCTGGTGTTAAAAAGGTTGCCCCAACTGCTAATGCGCAAAGCGTTTTTTTCATGTGTAGCTCCAATACAGACTATTGTTTTTTAGTCCTAAACATTGTTCAGAAGTAGGGTTGATCTACCGCTGTTCTCTATTGGTGCTAAGTATTCCTTACAAATGCGACAGTAATATTAAGGAAATATTTCAAAATTATTAAAAAGTACAAATTAGATCAAAAACTTACTTTTATTCGCATTTTTTTAGTGACTGAGTTTTTAAATTTAGAAAAAATATATGAAATGAATAACTTAATTGCAAGCAGACTGAAATGCTATTGTCATAAACTGCTTGAAAAAATGCAGGGTTAAAGTATGAGATGAAAAAAATGGAGCAGGTGCTCCATTCATTTTTGCTGCTTATTTTGGAAATATTTTAGAGCGCTGCTTTAATTTTTTCCGCTTGGGCTTTAATTTTGTCTTGGTCGCCCATTTGTGCAGCATGTTTCCCAAGCTGATGTACCGACGTCGGAATTAAGTGAAAATGCACGTGGGGGACAGTTTGACCTGCGCTTGTACCTGACAATTGCATTAACACGATACCATCTACACCCAAAGCTTGCTGCATTGCTTTTGCAATTTTTTGCACAATTTGAATGGTATATGCTGCTGCATCTGCAGGTAAATCCAATAAAGTTACTGCAGGTGTTTTAGGAATCACGAGAGTGTGACCATCGGCTTGCGGCATGATGTCCATAAACGCAAGCACTTGGTCATCTTCATACACTTTAATTGCAGGAAGTTCGCCACGTAGAATTCTTGCAAAAATATTTTGATCATCGTAAGCCATTATGATTCCTTAAATTCAGCTTTGATATTTCAGAACGGTTATTTACAGTTCAGTTCTTTTTGACGTTCTTTGATTGCGTCAAGACGTTGTTGTTCTTTTTCAGAAAACTTAGGTTTGGTTGTATAGCAGTTGTCATTACCAAAACGTGCTTTAGCTTCTGGGTCTTTGAAGCAGAACCCTTTAGATGCATAAATAACATCGTGGTCATTTTTAAGTTTTTGACATTCTTGTTCGGATGCAAAAGCAGTTGAACTTGCCCCAATTAAAGTTGCAAGGCTTGCAAATACGGCAATGCTAAACTTGTTCATAAGAGTTTCCTCTATTTAATGATGGTGTGACTAGCCACTTAATACACATTATTGGGTTTATGGCTGCATATTCAATGGCGAGTTCTTACTCTAGGGTAATATTACTCCATAATTCATACATTTTCACAGCAGTGGAAAAATCACTGTCTTTTTCTGCGGTTAAATTCGCTGCCTGAATCAGGCTTTGGGTTAAAGCCAATACAGGTGCAGGCAAAGCTGCTTCATGGACTAAATCTAATGCGATACCTGTGTCTTTAGCCAGTAAAGGCAGAGCAAAAGTCTTTGGAAAAGCGCGATTCAGTACTCGCTGCGGCAAAATCATTTCCGTTACTGCGCTTTTACCACTTGAAGCATTTATGCATTGCAAGGCCTGATTTAAGTTTACGCCATGTGCTTTTAAGGTGGTAAAACCTTCAGCTGCAGCACACAAACTCACTGCCATTAACATATTATTCACCGCTTTTACGGCAAAGCCAGCACCAGGTTCACCCACATGCTGAATCACTTTACCAAAAGCCTGAATTGCAGGTAAGGCTTTTTCAAAAGCAGCAGCTTTACCGCCAATCATGACTGTTAATGTGGCATTTTCTGCACCAATGGTTTGTCCGCTTACAGGTGCATCTAAAAAGTCGATCTGTTGTGCTTCAAGTTGTTGTACCAATTTTTTAGCACTTTCGGGTACGCCACTGGTGCAATCGACCCAGACTGAACCTGCTTTAAGTTGAACTTGTGCAATCAGGTTTTCAACTTCGGTACTGGTGGGCAAGCAAGAAAAAATAATATCTGCTTGCACCGCTTGAGCCAATTCAACCGCTTGTGTGCCATATTCAGCAGCATGTTGCTCGGCTTTGGCAAAGTTACGATTCCAGACATAGACCGTATCAAAATGTTTAGGTAAATGGGCTGCCATGCGGTAGCCCATTGCGCCTAAGCCAATAAATGCAACAGATTGAATCATGTTTTTGCTCTCTTTATGCAATTTTGCTAGATCGTTGTTCTAACCAAGTGGTCAGTTTAGGCCAGAATTCATTGGCACTTTTTTGACTGGACATTAAACCCAAATGTCCACCTGGAATAAGAGTAAACGTGACATCGGTACTACTTGTCAATTCACATAAAGGTTGAGCAGCTTCAGCAGTGACAATTTGATCGCTATCACCCGCACCGACCAAAAGTGAACAATGAATATTTTTAAGGTCTATCTGATGTTGTTTGAGTTGAATATGACCTTGTTTGAGTGGGT
Organism: Acinetobacter sp. YH01004; assembly: GCF_013420455.1. Classification (NCBI taxonomy): domain Bacteria; kingdom Pseudomonadati; phylum Pseudomonadota; class Gammaproteobacteria; order Moraxellales; family Moraxellaceae; genus Acinetobacter; species Acinetobacter sp. YH01004. The sequence goes on along the minus strand of NZ_VOXZ01000013.1, from coordinate 18,627 downwards.
TTTGCAGCCATACATTCAATACCATGTCCTGATTAATCCCACCCGGATAATCAATCATATTATTTAAAAAATTGGCTAAAGTTGCGTTTTCATGCAAGGTTTGTAAGTCGTGCAGATTCGACAGCATCTGTTTATTGCTTTCCAGCCATGCTCTAGGGTCTAAAATCTTAAAACCAATCGCATTGATTAAACCCGGTGTATGAATTAAATGCTTTGGAATTTTTCCTGAATAAAAGGCATGTTGCAATTTGGGATATTTAGAAATCAGTTGATTGGTCAGTTGAAAGAGTTTACCAACCCGCCCCGAAGCATAGCTATCTACAGGGCTACCCAAAACCATCAAGTTTTTAATATGAGTTGTTTGTTGGTCGGCGGTATAAAGCATGGCAAAAATACCCGCCATACTCCAACCATGTAGTGAAATTTGTTCGACTTTGGCGTGTTGTAAAATGAGTTGAATACAATTAGGGATTGCATCCTGAATAAAAGCCATAAAATTTAAATGACAATGTTGATAGGTCAATTGTCCCCAATCAACCAAATACACATCAAAACCGCTATGCTGAAAATGTTTCACTAAAGAGCGATAAGGATATAAGTCATAAATCGACATGGTAATTGCTAAAGGCGCAACAAAAACCAGCGGCTCTTTATATTGCTTATCTGGCGAAGCGTAATAGCGAATCTGCGCATACTTATAACGTGCCACGATGTCGTATGGCGTGGTCTGAGATAAGATCAAATCACGGCTTTTAAATAAGCGAGTGCTGAGGTTTTTAAGCTTTTTTCGGTGCGGATTAAATTTTCTTTGTAGCTGATTCATGAGGTGTTCCATCACACGTGGCGCCGATTTGAATGAAGTCTAAGCGATATTTATACATTTTACCTTGACCTTAAATGCGCTTGGCGCTCAAAATGTTGGCAATTATTTAACAAACAGGTCTTAGGACTAAGTTTAGGGCTGAGCAGTAAAGATGAGTCAACACGACGACATTGAATATCAATTAGATACTTTGGCAATTCGTACCGGACACAACCGTACAATTGAAGGCGAACACAGTGAGCCAATTTTCCTGACTTCATCATTTGTTTGTGAAAATGCTGCCGATGCAGCTGCAAAATTCTCAGGTGAAATTGAAGGCAATACCTATTCACGTTATACCAACCCAACTGTACAGGCTTTTGAAAAACGCTTGGCAGTATTAGATGGTGCAGAACGTGCGGTTGCGACAAGTTCGGGTATGGCGGCCGTTCATGCGATCACTTTGGCTTATCTTAAAGCGGGTGATCATGTAGTCTGTTCACGTGCTGTATTTGGCTCGATCATTTCACTATTTGAAAAATACGTGATGAAGTTTGGTGTCGATGTCACTTTTGTTGATTTAGAAGATTTAGACAGTTGGAAGCAAGCGATTCGTCCAAATACGCGTTTGTTATTTATTGAAACACCATCAAATCCATTGGCTCAGGTGGGTGACTTGCAAGCGATTGCCGATATTGCACATGCACATGGTGCGTTATTTGCGGTAGATAACACTTTCTGTACGCCCGTTTTGCAACAACCACTAAAATTTGGTGCAGACCTTATTATTTATTCATCAACCAAATATATTGATGGTCAGGGGCGTGCTTTGGGTGGTGCGGTTGTTGGTAAAGACAAGTTGGTCGAAGAAATCAACGGTGTGATTCGTACCTTGGGCAATTCATTAAGTCCGTTTAATGCATGGATTTTCTTAAAAGGCTTGGAAACATTAAGCCTGCGGATGAAAGCGCATTGTGCCAGCGCACAAAAACTTGCAGAGTGGCTAGATGCACATCCAAAAGTTGAAAAAGTGTATTATGCAGGCTTGCCGCATCACGCGGGGCATGAGTTGGCGAAAAAGCAACAGTCTGGCTTTGGCGGTGTTGTATCTTTTGTGGTGAAAGGCGAGCGTGAAGGCGCGTGGACTGTGATTGACAACACACGCTTCCTATCTATCACCAGTAATTTGGGCGATGTAAAATCAACCATTACTCATCCTGCAACAACATCGCATGGCAGAATGACCCCAGAAGCCAAACAAGCAGCAGGTATCAGCGAAGGTTTAATTCGTGTTTCTGTTGGCTTGGAAGATATTGATGATATTATTCGCGACATCGAGCGCGGTTTAGACCTCATTTAAAAACTAGGGTCTGTTGGCATTTCATAAATGGCTTGCGTTGTCGCAAACATAGACGAATTGTCAACAGACCCTCAATAGATCATTTGTTCGGAGATTTTTATGAACATTAATATGTTGATGCAGCAAGCGCAGCGCATGCAAAAAGAAGTGGAAAACAACATTAAAAAAGCCAAAGAAGAACTTGCGCAAACTGAAGTGCATGCAGAAGCGGGTGGTGGTTTAGTGAAAGTGACTATGACTTGCCGTAATGTGGTCAAACGCATTGAAATCAATCCTGAATTATTGCAAGACGATGCAGACATGATTGAAGATTTGATTGCCGCTGCAATGAATGATGCTGCCCGTCAAGTTGAAGCAATTGCTGAAGAAAAAATGAAGTCTGCAAACTCAGGCATGGGCTTGCCACCAGGCTTGGCAGGTTTATTCTAAGGAACGGCGTATGTTTAGTGATCGTTTTGATCAACTGGTACAAGCGCTACGCATTTTGCCAAGTGTTGGGCCAAAATCGGCTCAACGCATGGCATTGCACCTGATTATGAAAAATAGAGAAGGTGCAGTCGGTTTGGCTCATGCTTTGAACGAAGCCACTAGCTATATTCATGAATGTTCGATTTGTCACTCATTAACGGAAGATGAAGTCTGCAATATTTGCGCCTCACATGATCGTGATGCACACTTGCTTTGCGTGGTGGAATCTCCAGCCGATGTCATGGCGATTGAGCAAAGCGGCAGCTTCCGTGGTAAATACCATGTTTTAGGTGGGCATTTATCGCCATTAGATGGCATTGGGCCTGACGAAATTGGTATTCCGTATTTGGTTCAGCGTTTAAGTGATGGCAACATTACTGAAGTCATTTTGGCGACCAATGCAACCGTAGAAGGTCAAGCGACAGCACACTATTTGGTAGAAGCAACCAAACATTTGCCTGTGCAGATGACCCGTATTGCGCAAGGTGTGCCGCAAGGTGGTGAACTTGAATATGTCGATAGTCATACTTTAAGTCAGGCGGTGCATAATCGGATGCGAATGAAATAAGCATTTAGGTGCTTATTTCATGTGAATAGTCATTTGATAAATCATCCACAAAAATGATTACTTGCCTTTAAAGCCAATAAAAAATCAAATTAAGATAAAAAAACGATAAAAAATTTAAATTTTCACTGTATCGACTTAGAAATAAGATAAAAATTGAAAATACTGGACATATTTTTATAGCTAAATGCTATTTAATGTTTAAAATGAACCCCTAGAGAATCCTGTTTTACCTGCTCGCTATGTTCCAATTTATTCACCAACAAAAAGACTTTGAAAATGTCTTGGCATTAATGAGCCAAAACAGCATTTATGGTTTAGACACCGAATTTATTAAGGTCGATACTTTATGGCCAAAATTGGGTGTATTCCAAATTAATGTGAATGATCAGGTCTATTTGTTAGATGGCACTTCTTTAAATTTAAGTGCATTTTGGGAAAAACTGTTTCAAGCGCAGCAAAATATTTTTCATGCCTGCGGTGAAGATATTGATTTAATTTATCATTATGCGCAGCAAAAAAACTTAGATAACGTGTTTGATACCCAAGTTGGCATGTCATTTTTAGGGCATGGTTTACAAGTCAGTTATCAAAACGCTTTAAAAACCATGCTCAATGTCGATATTGATAAAGGGCAAACTCGCTCAGACTGGCTTGCACGTCCGTTGTCCGATGAGCAGTTAAATTATGCTGCCAATGATGTGCTGTATCTAATGCAATTGGCAGATAAGGTACAAACCGACTTAAAACAAAATTATTTACTGGATTTTGCACAAGAAGATTGCCGCAATTTAACTCAGGAAATTGGTGAAGAAACACCTTTAGAGTTGTTGTATCAGGATGTGGGCAACTATCGTCATTCACGCCGTCAACTCATGCAATTGCAACAATTGGCCGTTTGGCGTGAGCAAATGGTAAAAGCCTTAAACCAACCACGTAGTTTTATTTTGCGTAATTCTACTATGCTGGACTTGGTCGAGAAAAATCCTAAAAATCAGTTCCAGCTCAGTACTATTAAAGATTTACGTGCGCATATTGTGCGTGAACATGGCAAAACTATTTTAGATTTAATTAAATATTTGCCTGATCAATCACAATGGCCATTACGTATGGCGCGACCAATTCGTCATTCTTCAAAAGAAGTGGGCGAAAATGTAGAACAGGTGATTCAACGTGCCGTACAGGAAACTCAAATTCCAAAAGAAGTTTTGCTGCGTAAAAAATGGCTCAATGCGCTTTATCAGCATGTGGTATTTCATAACGATGAGCAAGATTTGCCTAACTATTTGTTAGGTTGGCGTTATGAATTACTCACCAAGCCTTTAATTGAAGTTTTACATGCCGACGAGCGTTATTTGTCTGGTCAGATGAAAGTTGCTGAATAAATCAAACCGATCCACATTTTAAATAAAGCCGTTTTTCACCTGAAAATGGATGAATTTTCACGCCATTCTTTGTTTGAGTGTAAACATAGACCAATGCGTTAATAATGGTTAATGTATCTCGGTTTTTTTTGTTGTATCCTTTGCCTGAGTTTTTAGAGTTTTGTTGTTTATGCACTGTTCAATTTATAAATCGAGCAAAAAAGATGAGATGTATTTATACATCGCCCGTCCTGAGCAAACTGAAGATCAAGCAGAAGCGTTTAACCCGCTAGAGGTTTTACCTGAGCCAATGCGAGTTGCATTTGGTCGTGCGACATTTGTAATGGATTTGCAACTGTCTGAAAGCCGTAAGTTGGCACGTGTGAATGTTTTGCATGTCATGGATTCTATTCAAACACGTGGCTTCTTTATTCAAGTGCCACCAGAAGGCTTAATTAACCCAAATGCCGTTGAACCAGAAGGTTTACGTGGTGCTTAAGCTTTATTCAGGAGTTGAGAAATGAATAGTGTGATGACTGGATTGGATTCAATTCCTGAAACTGCAATTGCTGTTTCTGTTTATTTGTTGGGGAGTGCCATTATTTTATGGTGCTGGTACGAAATTGCCAAACGCTTGCCCAATCCGTTAGGTGGTATCACTTGGATTGTGCTGTTTGCAATTTTACTTACCCCAACAGTATCAGAAGGCAGCAATGCAGCACTTGCCCCAGCCATCTTTGGACTTCTTTTTGGTGTTTTAACCAAAGAAACCCCATTGGTTTGGTCTAATTTATCTGCCATTTTATTTGTGATCGGTCTTGGCTTATTGATCGGTTATTTCTGGTCAAGATACTGTCTTAAACAAACGACTTATAAAGCCAAGAAAAATACCTCACCACTGTAACTAAAACAATTAAGGTAAAATCATGTCTGTTGATGCGCAACAATTTTCGGGTACAGATCAGTACATTGCGACTGATAGTTTAAAACTTGCGGTGAAAGCCGCACGTGCTTTGCAAAAACCGCTTTTGGTGAAAGGTGAGCCAGGTACAGGTAAAACCTTATTGGCAGAGCAAGTTGCTAAAAGTTTGGGTTTAAAGTTGATTACATGGCACATTAAATCGACCACCAAAGCGCAGCAAGGTTTATATGAATATGATGCAGTGTCGCGTTTGCGTGACAGCCAACTGGGCGATGACCGTGTGTATGACGTTAAAAACTATATTAAACCCGGGAAATTGTGGGAAGCATTTACCAGCGAAGAACGCTGTGTGTTGTTGATTGATGAAATTGACAAGGCAGATATTGAATTCCCAAATGACCTGCTACATGAACTCGATAAAATGTCGTTTTATGTTTATGAAACAGGCGAAACCATTACGGCAACACAACGTCCAATCGTGATCATCACATCAAATAATGAAAAAGAGCTGCCAGACGCTTTTTTACGTCGTTGTTTCTTCCATTATATTGATTTCCCAGATGAAGCGACCATGCGCGATATTATCGATGTGCATTTCCCGAATATTTCAAGCACATTGGTTTCAGAAGCTTTACAAGTTTTCTTTAAATTGCGCCAAGTTCCGGGCTTAAAAAAACCACCATCTACGTCTGAATTAATTGATTGGTTAAGCCTATTGATGGCAGATGACATGCCGGAAGATATTTTGCGTAATAGCGATAAAAGCAAAGCCATTCCGCCTTTATACGGTGCATTAATCAAAAATGAACAAGATGTGCAATTGCTTGAGCGTTTAGCCTTTATGTCGCGCCGTTAAGGGAGGACAACGCCATGTTCGTGCGCTTGTTTTATACCTTGCGACGTTACGGTGTACCTGTCACCACACGTGAATTGATTGACTTAAATCAGGCGGTGGCATCGGGTCTGGTTTTTGCAGATCAAGATGAATTCTATCAACTTGTTAAAACCGTCATGGTCAAAGATGAGCGTTTTTTTGACAAGTTTGACCGTGCCATGAAAGATTATTTTGATGGCATTTCCACTTTTGATTTAGATGATTTACTGCAGCAAGTTCATCAATTGCCTAAAGACTGGTTCGACTTAGAACTATTAGAAAAACATCTCACGCCAGAACAACGCGAAGAGCTGAAAAAAGCAGGTTCTTTAGAAGAATTGATGAAAATGCTGGAAGAGCGTTTACGCGAGCAGCATAAAAAGCATCAGGGTGGCAACCGTATGATTGGTACGGGCGGTACATCACCGTTTGGTGCTTTTGGTGATCATCCTGAAGGTGTACGCATTGGTGGGCCTGGACGTAAGCGTTCAGCTGTTAAAGTCTGGGAGCAGCGTCAGTATCGAAATTTAGACGATGAACAGATTTTAGGTACACGACAAATGCAATTGGCACTGCGTCGTTTGCGTAAATTTGCCCGTCAAGGTGCAGCTGAAGAATTGGATATTGATGGCACTATCCGAGAAACTGCCAAACAGGGCATTTTAGATGTGCAATTGGTGCCAGAACGTCGTAATCGCGTCAAAGTGTTGATGTTGTTTGATGTGGGTGGCTCGATGGATGCACACATCGCCCAATGTGAAAAACTGTTTAGTGCGGCCAAAACTGAGTTTAAAACCCTCGAATATTTTTATTTCCACAACTGTTTATACGACTATGTTTGGAAAGACAATTTACGCCGTAGCAGTACCCGTATGAATACATGGGATTTATTTAATACCTATGGACGCGACTATCGGGTAATTGTGGTCGGTGATGCGAGTATGGCACCTTATGAGCTGAATTCGATTGGTGGTTCGGTAGAATATATGAATGATGAGGCAGGGCAAGTTTGGTTACAACGTCTGCGTCAGCATTTTGAAAAAACCGCATGGCTGAATCCTGAACAGGAAGGCTATTGGCATTACACACATACCATTGGTTTAATTAAACAAATTTTTGAACATCATATGTATCCAATGACTTTAAAAGGCATTGAAGATATGACTAAATATTTGGCGCGTTAATCGTCATTTTCGTCAATATCACTCAACTTTTGAGTGATTGTTAGGCGAAGACTAAGTAAGTGCAGACACGATAGGCAACGTGAATTTCAATCTGAGGGGATCGATATGGATCATCAAATCAATGGCATCGCATTACCGAATGAAGACGGTTTTTTCGGGCAATATGGCGGGCAGTTTATTCCACCACATTTAAAAGAAGCCATGGATGAAATTAACGTTGCTTATGAGGAAATTCGTAAAACGGCAGAATTTCAGAATGAATTAAAAGATTTGTTTGCTCACTATGTTGGCCGTCCAAGTCCTTTATTCCATGCCAAGCGTTTATCTGAACAGTTAGGTGGTGCGCAAATTTATTTAAAGCGTGAAGATTTAAACCATACTGGTGCACATAAAATTAACCACTGTTTAGGCGAGGCATTACTAGCCAAATATATGGGTAAAACCAAAGTCATTGCAGAAACTGGTGCGGGACAGCACGGGGTAGCCTTGGCGACGGCATGTGCGCTAGTGGGAATTCCGTGTGAAATTCACATGGGACAGGTGGATATTGAAAAAGAACACCCGAATGTGGTGAAAATGAAAATTCTAGGTGCCAACCTGATTTCAGTGACCCGCGGTACAGCCACTTTAAAAGATGCAGTGGACAGCGCTTTTGAAGAATATTTAAAAGACCCAAAAAACTTTATTTATGCGATTGGTTCTGTGGTTGGGCCACACCCATTTCCAAAAATGGTGCGTGATTTCCAATCTATTATAGGTGATGAAATTAAAATGCAAAGCCAAGAACGCTTTGGAGTAAATCCAGATTATATCGTGGCATGTGTGGGCGGTGGTTCAAACGCAGTGGGTGCATTTACCGCATTCTTAAATGATGCAGAAGTGAAACTTGTGGGTGTTGAGCCTGCAGGGCATGGTTTAGATACAGATCAACACTCTGCAACCCTAACTTTGGGTAAACCAGGCCAGCTTCACGGTATGGCGTGTTATGTACTTGAAGATGAACATGGTGAGCCATTGCCAGTGCACTCTATTGCCTCTGGTTTGGATTATCCAGGTGTGGGGCCGCAACATAGCTTCTTAAAAGACATTGGTCGCGTGGAGTATTCAACGGCAACTGACCAAGAATGTTTAGATGCCTTTATGACGTTGTCACGTGTAGAGGGTATTGTACCTGCTTTGGAAAGCTCACATGCGGTGGCGTGGGCATTACGTGAAGCACCAAAAATGGCAAAAAACGTGAAAATTGTGGTTAATCTTTCAGGTCGTGGTGATAAAGATTCAGACTATGTAGCAGAAAAATTAGGTTTGAATTAATTCTACTGAATATGAAAAACCGCCTAAATGTGTAAGTTTAGGCGGTTTTTTTATCTTTACTTTATATTTGGCAGGTTTTATAAAACAGTGTCTTAGCTTGCAATATATTGTTGTAACTGCTCGATCAGTTTGCGCTGATCATCCATAGTCGCTTTCACCAAGTCACCAATCGACACTAAACCTACCAACTGCTCACCTTCAAGTACAGGTAAGTGACGTAAATGATGGTCAGTAATTAAGTTTAAGCATTCTTTCACACTGGTGTTTTTGGTCACGGTCAGTACTTTAGCAGTCATAATTTCACTAACCGTTGTGCTTTTAGAAGTTCGTTCCATCAAAATAACTTTACGGGTGTAATCACGCTCAGACAGAATACCAACCACATGATTGTTTTGATCGGTAACCACCAACGCACCAATGCCTTTTTCAGCCATTAAACTAATTGCTTCTAAAACCGTTGCTTCTGGGCGAATTGTGTAAATTTCGTGATGTGCTTTATCTTGTAAAACGTGAGTTACCTTGGTCATATTCTGTGTCCTGATTTGTTGTTTATTGTTTGACTTTTAAAGTAACGTGAATTGTAAAAATTGCAAATACTTTAGAGTCACGATTGTTGATTTTTACGTCAATTCTATTCAGTTTTTATTTAAGCAATATTTAACGCAGGTTCATTAAAAAAGAAATGCTTCATTTGTGAAGTGGTCAGTTTAATTTTTTGACTTGACGAACCAAACAAGGTTGGCGTGACATTTAAACGGGTGAGCGTTGGTAATAAAAAAGTTTCAAAATCCTGCGCGGAAATTTTACGAGGACTATATTGTGGCCAGTGTTTAGCAGCATATTTATGCGCTTGTACCGCATTTAACCAAAAAGGGAAAATATAATCATCGTGATCTGAACTCATTGCCCAACCTTGATGGAATAAACCCCAAAGTACACCGCAGTACATCATTGATTTTAATAGTGTAACTTTAAGCAGAAAATCCTTTGGTAAAGGGTGGAGTTGGTTAATCTGATTCATAATCAAGCAAGGTTGTAAAATTTGGCTATATTGTAAAAAGAATTGATGAATATACCGTTTAAGCTTTGCTTAAAATCGTAAACAAATATGTATTTATGGTTGGAGCATCTAAAAAAAGGGTCAAAAAAAACGCCACCTAAGTGACGTTTTATTATGCTTGCATGGTGGCCATGTTTTGCCAGTATTGCGCTTTCAATGAATCACGTTCTACGCGGAAACCTTGATAATACAGTTCTGCTAAGAACATTGCCGCTTTACCATGTCCTGCACGTGCAGCTTCTTCGAGTTGTTTTACCGCGTCTTGGAAGTTCATTTGTGAATGAATCGTGTTTACTGCATTTGCATAAACATGCTCTAAGTCATGGTGAGAGATCGTTTGAATCATATTAAACTCCTTATTGTAATTATGATTACTTATTTAAGCCTACCTTTTAGGCTTCATATCAATTTAACGCTTTATTGTTAAACTAATATTACAATTTGATTGAATTGTCAAATAATTATCGGGGTTAATGAGCATATTTCAAGTTTACATGATTAAACATTGAACAAGTTTAATTTTGATTAAACTAAAGCTCTAAGCATGATAAAAAAGGAGAACAACATGACAAGATCCGTAGACGGATGTGCTTTTGATGTACCTCCATTGACTTCTCAAATTATTGAGTTGGCACATCATCACCGTAAAAAACTAGATGAGGCAATTTTCCGTCGAGATGTTCATTTAGGTGAATACTGCTTGGCGCAACGTAAACGTGTGGCTGACTTTGCTAAAACTTTAGAGCGAAGCGATCGTATAGAGTTTTATCGTAATTATGATGGTGAATTACTCCGTATTGCCGATGAAGATGAACTGCATCCTGCCGAAGCAGAGGGCGGTGTCAGTGTATTTGCTATTTTCTTGGTGCTTGCAGTCATTGCATTGGTTTTATACTTTGCGGTAATTCGTGGCACGATTGGCTAAAGCTAAATCCTTTGTAGAATTTGTAGAAAAAGGCTCAATTTTTACTGTGACGATACAGTAAAATTGAGCTGTTTAACTTGTACATCTCACAAGGGCATCCTACACTAAGGCGATTAGAGGTAGGTCATGCACAACGCAATTCAAAAAACGATTCAATTTATTTCTCAACTGAAACTCGAGCAAATTTATAATATTGTTGTGCTGAGTATCATTTTTATTATTTTAACTTTAGCAAGTGTTGCGCTTTATCGCCCAGTTGGGGTGCAACAATTTCAAAATGTTGAGCGTTTGTCACAACAATCTATGTATGCCAATACCCAAGACATGGCAGTTCATTTACTCAATCAACGTCCGATTCGTTATGTGCATTATTTAAAGTTGATGCAGGCACATCAAATGGAGCAAGATCGGGCTCAACAACTTCCTGCCTTGGTGCAAGAGTAATTTTTTCTGTTGGCATGTTATTCATATTGTGCGGTGTCGGTGTTAAAGATGTTGGTGCGAGTAAATTGTCCTGCAGCATTTTTACCAATGCGGCTTTATCTAAATGTTCGCTCACAATTACTAAAGTTAAACGATCAGGATGCAAATGTTTGCGAATTGCACGTTGCACATCTTCAGCGGTAACTTTTTCCACTCGTTCTGCATAATCACTTAAATAATTTGCAGGAAGTCGATAAAAACCGATGTGCCCAAGCTGGGCATTAATACTGGCATTGCTGCTGTATTGATTCGGAAATGCACGAATTAAACCTGCTTTGGTTTCTTTTAATTGTTCTAAATTCATAGGTTGTTGTACAAACTGAATTAAGCTCTGGTGAGCGACTTGAATACTATCGAGTAACTGATCTTGGCGCGTAGAATAGCCTAAGCTAAACAAACCCGCTGCTTGGGTAAAACGAAACGAACTGCTAACACCGTAAGTGTAGCCACGTTTTACTCGTAATTCTTTCATCAAAATTGAATTGAAACTGCTGCCGCCCAGCATTTTATTGGCAATTTCTAAAGCCAAATAGTCAGGATCATCCCGTGTAGTCGCAAGTTGTGCAATACTGACATGCGCCTGTTGTGACCGGTAGGGAATATGCTGGATGTTGAAACGTGTTGCAGGTGTAGGCTGTGGCAAAGCTGTTGCTGCAACACCTTGGGCAATATGTGCGCTGATGGTATTGGCAAGTTTTTCTGCTTCTTTTAAGGTTAATTTGCCTGTAATGGCAATGTTCATATTTTGCGCGACCAGAAACTGATCTCTAAATTGTTGTAAGTGCTTTGGTTGAATCCGTTTGATGCTGCCATTGGTGCCTGTAATGGGTTCTGAATAGGCATGTTGTCCGTAAATTGCGCGATATAAGCGAATATTCATTAAACGGCTTGGATTTTCTTGCAGTTGTTTTTGCCCAATTTGTGTATTGCTTTGCACACGCTGGATATTAGAACGCTCAAAAGTTGCATGTTTCAGTATTTCCAGCATCATTTTGACGGCAGTTTGCATTTTCTGCGGATCAGACAGTGTTCTTAGCCGTACCACAAACATATCGCGGTACGCCGTGGTACTAAAACGTGCGCCTGTGGTTTCAAAGGCTGCGGCAATTTCCTCTGCCTTATAACGCTTGGTGCCTTCATCAATCAGTTGGGCTGCCATATTGGCAACGCCAAATAAACCTTTTTCAATTTCTGCATCGCGGGCAGAACCTGCATTAAAAGTCAGTTGGATATCAACCATTGGCAAAGCAGGATTTTCGACAAATAAAGTGCGTACGTGTCGATGATTTTTTAATTCATATACCTGTGGAGCGCGAACATCGACCAATTCATTTACGGCATTTAAACTGTGCAGCAAGCTCAAAGATTGTAAAGGCGTACTTACATCTGTTTCAGCAAAATCATGCGCTGCTCTGGTGGCAGTTTCCATCGCAAAGCCAGCAGAACATAGGCTAAAACTAGTGCTTAAAATAAGCGTGCTGAATAGATGTTTTTTCATGAAAATCACAGTTTAAGGTGTTGTGCTTTGAGGTAATAAATACAAGGTGCTAAGTCTGTCTTTGTTAAAGTAACTTTGCGCAACACGTTGCAGATCCTGGGCAGTAATCGCTTGGAAGTGTTGTGGTAAAACATCGATTAAACGGTGACTGAATCCATTGACTTCCAAATTGCCAATGGTTCGGGCTTGTCCTGCCAAATCATCCTGACTATAAATCCAATTGGCCACAAATTGAGTCACCACGCGCTCAATTTCACTTGAATTGACCAAATCCTGTTTTAGCGTATCCACTTCGTTTTGAATCGCGACCTGTGCTTCGCTTAACGTTACACCTGCTGCAGGCAATGCTGAAATACTAAACAAACTATCCCCACGTTGATACGGGTCATAACTGACACTGACTGAGCTAAGAATCTTATTGTTTCTGACCAAGCGCTGTTCTAAACGTGAAGTAATTCCACTGTCTAACAGTTGTTTGATGATAGTGAGCGCGAAGGCATTTTGAGGATTTTTAGCTGTTGCCAATGAACCGACATTCCAAGCCATATATAAATTAGGAACTTGCACAGTCGCAGACAATTCCATGTGCCGATAACCTAATTGTTCAAACTCCAACACATCATTGCGCGGTGGCGTAGGTGCTTTCGGAATATCTCCAAAATACTTTTGGACTTGCAACAATGCGGCTTGATGATCTACATCGCCCACAATCACTAGAATAGCATTATTGGGGCGATACCATTTTTTGTACCACGCCTGTACATCTTGCAGCTGAATGCTTTGCAAGTTTTTCATGTGCCCAATAATGGGTTGGCGATAATGACTGGTTGGGTAGGCAATCCATTTAAAGCGTTCAAAAGCCAAAGCCCGTGGATTATCATCGGTACGTTGCCGCCGTTCTTCCATTACCACCTTAATTTCAGGCTCAAAGTCTTGTTGGCGAAGTAACAAATTACTCATTCTGTCGGCTTCCAACTCTAAAGCCAGTGGGAAATAAGTTTTGGGATAGAGCTGATAATAATTCGTGTAATTGGTAAAGGTTGCTGCATTGACACTGCCACCATAAATACGACTTAAACGGGTAAATTCATCATTCGGCACCTTGGCTGTACCTTTAAACATCATGTGTTCAAGTACGTGCGAAATCCCAAGTGTATTTCCGGACTCATCGCTACTGCCCACTTTGTACCAAATTTGAGTCATCACCATGGGAGAACGATGGTCTTCACGGATAATGACTTTTAAACCATTGTTGAGTGTGGTTTCAAAAGTGTTATTCGCAGCTAAAACTTCAGCATGGCTAATCGAAGCTGTTAAACCCCAAAGCAACGCACAAACAGACTTCATCGAAAATTGGAACATAAGCAAGTGGAGATCAATCGTTATCGGCTTATCTTTCAGAAATTAAAGCGGAAAGGCAAGGATTGCTGTAGGTATTTTTTGTATGCGGCTATGTGGTTGGAATACGAGGTAAAAGCAATTGGTTTATGTTAGAATCCGATTTTTTAACGCAATGCTTTTCAAGGATTCGGCATGCAACAGCAATCTAATGGGCAAAATAAATTTTTGATTGATGCTGATATCGGAGATGATGATGTCACATTACCGAATTTACCAGCGGTAAATATTCCGATTGTTGAAACAACACCTCTACAACAAGCAGAAACCTCTGAACATGCTGCAGAAACATCATCAGACACGGATGCGCCTGCGAAAGGTGGTTTCTTTAGTCGCATGAAAGAAGGGTTAACCAAAACCCGTAAAAACTTTGCCGATGGCATGGTGAATATTCTGATTGGCGGTAAAGAAATTGATGATGAATTATTAGAAGAAGTCGAAGAACAACTGTTGGTTGCAGATATTGGTGTAGATGCAACGAAAACCATTATTGCCAATTTGACCGAGCGTACTGCGCGTGGCGACTTAATTTATTCACATTCTTTATATAAGGCTTTGCAAGAAGAATTAGTGGCTTTGCTTGCGCCACGGGTAAAACCTTTACATATTGATGCCAATAAAACCCCTTATGTGATTTTAGTCGTGGGTGTGAATGGTGTAGGTAAAACCACAACCATTGGCAAGTTAGCGAAACGCTTACAAGGCGAAGGTAAAAAAGTCATGTTGGCCGCAGGGGATACTTTCCGTGCTGCAGCGACAGAACAATTGCAGATTTGGGGTGAGCGTAACGATGTTGCCGTTGTTGCACAAGGTCACGGTGCAGACAGTGCTTCTGTTATTTTCGATGCGTTTGAAAGTGCGCGTGCCAAAGGCATTGATGTGTTAATTGCAGATACTGCTGGACGTTTGCATAACAAAAGCAACCTGATGCAAGAATTGACTAAAGTTAAGCGTGTGATGCAAAAAATTGATGCGACTGCACCGCATGAAGTGATGTTGGTCGTAGATGCAGGCACAGGTCAAAATGCCATTAACCAAGTGGAAATGTTTGATGAGGCTGTTGGCTTAACAGGCATCACCATCACTAAACTGGATGGTACGGCAAAAGGTGGCGTGTTATTTAACATTGCAAGCCGTAGCCATGTGCCAATTCGCTTTATTGGTGTGGGTGAAAAAATTGATGATTTACGTCCATTCTCAGCCAAAGCATTTGTTGCAGCACTGTTTGAAACTGAAAAATAAGTTTTGAATTAAGTTTTAAAGCTAAAATGTAAAATGCTGTAAGTTTCACACAAACTTCGCAAAATGCGGAGTTTGTTGTTTTTAGCGGGTTTGAGTGTTGTAAAAAGCAGCAGCTAAAAATACGAATGTGAATAAAAGCACTTTCGTCTATATAGAATAAGAAAAAATATTAGATTGATTTTGATTGATTTTTTGGGGAAGTCAAAATGACACTGTTAAATAAAATTGGTCATGTGCTTACAGCAGATATCACGAAAGACTTTAAGCTTAAGAAAAAGCCGAACCATGACGCAAATGAACTGACTTTCATCGATCAATTAAAAAAGCGCCGTAGTATTTATGCTTTAGGAAAACGCGTTCATTTTAGCCAAACTTATATGACCGAGCTTATTCAGGAAGCTGTGCGTAGCTGTCCATCGGCACATCATTCACAAAGTACGCGCGTGGTTATTTTATTTTCTGAATCACATAAAAAATTTTGGAATTTAGTACAGGAAGTACAACGTCAGTTTGTACCAGAGCAGGTTTTTGCAGGTACTAAAATGAAAATCGAACAATGTGCAGCAGGTTTTGGCACGGTATTGTTCTATGAAGATCAACAAGTGATTCGTCAATTGCAAAAGAAAATTCCATTTAATGCTGCAGAATTTCCAATTTGGTCGGAGCAAACTTCAGGCATGGCGCAATTTGCAGTGTGGACAGCACTGGCAGATTCAGGCGTGGGTGCATCTTTACAGCATTATAATCCAAACATAGACCGTGCTGTGGCAGAGCATTTTGATATTCCAGATACATGGTTGTTACGTTCACAACTCGTTTTTGGATCAATTGAAGAAGAAGTAACCGAACGGAGTCATGCACACTATCAAAATCAATTTAAAGTCTATGCTTAAATAACAGCATTTGATGAAGATTGGTCAAATCAGCTTATTATTATGTGCTACAAAGAGCGAACCGCAGCATATTTATATTGCAATAGACTGTATCTATAGAATTAGAGGTATATAGATGCAGTCACATACATTTGTCACTTTATATAACTATAATCGTTCTATACATAAAACACACTGTCGTATTTTTTGTAATGTTTATGCTGAATAAAAAGCTTAATATCGCTGTATCAATTAATTTATACAAAATTCTGCAGAGGAATTAAAAATGTCATTTTTAAATCAATTAGAAAAACGCCGTTCAATCTATGCACTTGGTAAAAATGTTTCTGTAGATCAGGCAACTATTGAAAGTACAATCAAACAAGCAGTTCGTTTAAGCCCATCTGCATTTAACTCGCAAACTTCACGTGTTGTGACTTTATACGGTGCATCGCATACACAATTTTGGAACATCGTTTTAGAAACTTTACATAAAATGGTTCCTGCAGAAGCATTTGCAAACACTGAAGCAAAAATTAATAGCTTTATTGCAGGTTTTGGTACAGCTTTATTTTTTGAAGATCAAGATGTTGTAAAAGGTCTACAAGAGCAATTCCCGCTATATGCAGACAACTTCCCAGTATGGTCAGAACATTCGACAGGGATTGCACAATTCGCAGCGTGGACAGCTTTATCTGAAATCAATGTGGGTGCATCATTACAGCACTACAATCCAATCGTAGATGAAGAAGTTGCGCAAACTTATGACATTCCTGCAAACTGGAAACTACGTGCACAATTAGTGTTTGGTTCAATTGAAGCACCTGCTGGTGAAAAAACATTTATGGATGATGCAGCACGTTTCAAAAGCTTTAACTAAGCTCTAGCAACACATACTGCACAGACAAAAAAGTAGGATGATGATTCATCCTACTTTTGTTTCTGGGGGTAGTGATGTGCCTTACAACTTACTTATTCATGTGCAAATGCCTAAACCCATGAATTGTCATAAAACTGTCATTTATACATTGCATAGTGCAATCAAACTTTAATAAACGATATAGAGTGAAATATGGCATTTAAATTAGGCATAGCAAGTATTGCATTGATGGCTTGTAGTTCAGCATTTTCAGCAGTAACTATTGCAGTACCTGAAGAAATTAAGTTGCTCGCTGTAAATGATCAACAAATTCGTTCAGGTTTATTCAGTTCTGCACAGCAAGTGAAAGTCAATGCGGGTGAAAATGTCATTAACTTGCGTTATCAACAATATTTTGAACATCATAATGGTGCGCACGATATTTTAAAATCAGACGTCATTACACTCAAAACCCCAATTCTTCAAGATGGCGAAAACTATCGACTCGCTTTGGTAAATCCACCTAAAGACTTCGATGCTGCAAAAGAATTCAAAGATCAACCAAGCGTTGGTTTATATAATCAAAAGAATCAGTTGCTGGTACAACAAACAGGTGCTAAAGCAAACTCAACTGGTTGGTTAGGTGGTAGTTGGCTTAATAAAACTGTAGATACCACTCAAAATAGTGCTGCGGTCAATCAGCCAGCAGCAGTTTATACCGCGGCAGCAGTGTTGCCATCTGAGAAAACCACCTCAGTAACATTGCCTACAGAAAAACAAACACAGGGCAAAGAGCAACAATTGATTCAATTGTGGCAACAAGCCACTAAAGCAGAGCGACAAAAATTCATGTCATGGCTTGCAGAACAAGCCAATTAATGTTGATTTGCAACCAGCTCCATTGAGCTGGTTGTTTTTTGTTATCGCCTTAAAAGGATTTATTTAAAAACCAATCCAGTAACGTGCGAAAAAAAGACAAATTATAAGAAAAGTGTGATAAAAATATGAAATGCGTCTAAAATTTGGGCGGATGGTGCTTTTTTTGAAAAAAAACTAAAAAATATATTGCGTCTATTCAAAAACTGTATAGAATACGCAACACACCAACGCAGTGTTGATTGAATTGGTGCTGTTATTGACGAAATAACAGGAAATCATTAAGAGATTATGAAGAACAACTTGTGTGGATTTTTACTGATTGATTGATCGAAAATATTTCATTGATTGATTGGTTTAAATTACTCGAAGTTTATTTGAGCGAAATTTAAGTCAGAAAATTGATGAGCCAGATTTGGAAGTTTAGATTAAAACTTCAAAATGATTTTAACTGAAGAGTTTGATCATGGCTCAGATTGAACGCTGGCGGCAGGCTTAACACATGCAAGTCGAGCGGGCGAGGTTGCTTCGGTAACTGAGCTAGCGGCGGACGGGTGAGTA
>NZ_VOXZ01000012.1:0-87741 GCF_013420455.1 Acinetobacter sp. YH01004 | reverse complement strand
CGTCTACGATATCGCATTTGTTTAAGAATACGATGATGTAAGGTACACCTACCTGACGAGAAAGAAGGATGTGTTCACGAGTTTGTGGCATTGGACCATCAGTCGCTGAACAAACAAGGATCGCACCATCCATCTGAGCAGCACCAGTGATCATGTTTTTAACATAGTCGGCGTGACCTGGGCAGTCTACGTGCGCGTAGTGACGAGTTGGGGAGTCGTATTCTACGTGAGAAGTATTAATTGTAATACCACGTGCTTTTTCTTCTGGTGCAGAGTCGATAGCAGCGTAATCTTTCGCTTCACCACCAAACTTACGTGCACATACTGTAGCAATCGCAGCTGTTAAAGTTGTTTTACCATGGTCAACGTGACCGATTGTGCCCACGTTAACGTGTGGCTTATTACGTTCAAACTTAGCCTTAGCCATGTTCATCTTCCTCGTTTACGTCGAACACAATGCTGAGTAAAACTCTGCCCCGACATATCGCCTAAAAAACTAGACACCTAATACTTGAAAAGCAGACTAATAAGCCTGCTTTTTGAAAATCTTGTACGAATAATCGCTAAACTGTATCTGGAGCTCTTATCGAGATTTGAACTCGAGACCTCTCCCTTACCAAGGGAGTGCTCTACCACTGAGCTATAAGAGCGACAAATCCTTCGATGGAGCGGGAGACGAGGATCGAACTCGCGACATGCAGCTTGGAAGGCTGCCGCTCTACCAACTGAGCTACTCCCGCATCTATGTTGGTAATTACCACTTCTATCGAAGTTAATGGTGGTGGGAGAAGGATTCGAACCTTCGAAGCTTACGCGGCAGAGTTACAGTCTGCTCCCTTTGACCGCTCGGGAATCCCACCATTTTCACACTTACTCAGTGTTCGTTCTTTACTTAACAACTCAAACTCCCTAAGATGGTGCCGGCACACGGATTCGAACTGTGGACCTACTGATTACAAGTCAGTTGCTCTACCAACTGAGCTATGCCGGCGTTTCTTAGTGTTTCGTACGTTTCGTATCGGAACGGTGTGCAGTTTAGCAAAACTTGAAATCCGTGCAAGTGTTTTTTTCAAAAAAAACGCTAAAAACTCATAAAATCAATCCATTTGATGATAATTCAACCGCTTTGATCACTGCGCGAGCTTTTATTTGGGTTTCATTCCATTCAGATTCAGGATTTGAGTCCGCAACTAGACCTGCGCCTGCCTGCACATAGACCTTATTTTGACGAATAACACAGGTACGAATCGCAATCGACATGTCCATTTCGCCATGCCAGCCTAAATAACCAACAGCACCACCAAAAACACCACGTTTTATAGGCTCAACTTCATCAATAATTTCCATGGCACGAATTTTTGGTGCACCCGAAAGTGTCCCTGCAGGGAAAGTTGCCTGAAAAACATCCAAAGCATCGACATCGTCACGCACTTCACCTTGCACATTGGACACAATATGCATGACATGCGAATAACGCTCGATCACCATTTGATCAGTCACTTGTACTTTACCAATTTTGGCGATACGCCCGACATCATTACGCCCCAAGTCAATCAGCATTAAGTGTTCGGCAATTTCTTTTTCATCCGACAACAAATCTTGCTCAAGTGCCAAATCTTCTTCTTTGGTTTTACCGCGCGGGCGTGTACCTGCTAAAGGACGCACAGTGGCAATACCATTTTCCAAACGCGATAAAATTTCAGGTGATGAGCCCACAATATGAAACGGCTGATCATCGCCCAAAGTTTTGCCTTGTACCAAGAATAAGTACGGCGATGGGTTGAGATGGCGCAAAGCACGATAAACCTGTAACGGCTCACCATCAAAATCTGACACCATGCGATGTCCAGGCACCACTTGCATAACATCGCCTGCACGAATGTATTCTTTGACGGTATCAATGGTCGCCAAGAATTTTTCTTTGCCTGTAAGCGATTCAAAATGTGGTGGCGTATGTTTTTCTGCTTTTAGACTAATCGGGGTTGCTAAAATTTCTTCTAGTGCATCGAGTTGTTGTTGTGCCTTGTCATAAGCATCTGCCTGCGCTGCATCGGCATGCACAATTAAGAACAAGGTATCTTTTAAGTTATCAAACACGATGACTGTTTTAGACAACATCATCCAAATATCAGGCAAACCGACTGGATCTGCTGCAGGCACGTTTTTTAAACGCGGTTCGATATAACGCACTGCATCGTAACCAAAATAACCCACCAAACCACCTGTAAAGCTTGGCAATTCAGGCAAGTCAGCTTGCGTAGGCACTTTAAATTGCGCTTGAAAATCGCGGATATACTGAAACGGCTGTGCACAAGTTTGTTTTTCGATTGAACCGTCAGCATGTTGGATGGTGAGTTCACCCGCATTACAGGAGAAAACTGTAGATTCACCCAAACCAATAATTGAATAACGTGCCCAGTTTTCACCACCTTCTACAGACTCAAACAAATAGGCTTGTTGATGCTGCTTCAAACGTGCAAATACCGACAATGGAGTTTCGGTATCGGCCAAACGCTGGCGATATACAGGAATGAGGTTGTAGCCTGCTGCTTTAAGTTGTTCAAATTGAGTCAGAGTGGTCATGTGAAGCTCTCTATATTTCGATGTAGCAATGTTTTCGATAAGACGAAGTGAAGGACGGTTGTAGATTGACTAGCGTCGCCATCGAAATATGGGCATTACAGCCTGACTCATATTGATATCCTTTATAGCAATTAGCGTAAAATTATTTGATTTTTGAATCTTAAATATTTAACAATTCAGTTAAATTATCCACAATTTGTTGCGGCTGACAATTGGCAATCGGCTCACCATGATTATAGCCGTAGCTGACCACAATACAATCAATCCCCGCTCGACGTGCGGCTTCAACATCATTAGAAGAATCACCAATCATCAAGACTTGAGACTTCTCCACTTGATAATGTTCAACACAATGCAGCAATTGACGCGGGTGTGGTTTACGCTCCTCAAAGCGATCTCCACCAATCACATCAGCAAAATAGTGTTGCATCTCTAATGCTTCAACAATGGCACGAGCAGGTAGTTCAGGTTTATTGGTCACACAAACTAAGGTTTTTTGTTGTGCTTTTGCCCAGTCCAAAAATTCAATAATGCCCGGGAATGGTTGTGTGTCGATACACGGATCGGCATTATAAATTTCTAAGAAGGTGTTCAGTAGCTGTTGTTGCTGTTCAGGATGAACTTCGCCCATTAAGTGCGATAAGACACTATTGCAAAATACCGCAGTTCCCTTCCCCACCCAAGTTCGCACTTGTTCCAGTGTTACCAAAGGCAGTTGCAGTGCATTTAAACTCATGTTCATGGCGCGGTATAAATCTGTCGCAGAATCGACCAAAGTGCCATCTAAATCAAATAAAATGACTTGACGTGTATCAAGCTGAGCAATAGACATTCTTCCCCCTAAATGAACAAAGGCATGCGATCGCATGCCTTGATTGTAAAGCAAAGGCTGCTTATTTAAACAATAGCCAAGCCAAAACTGCCAAAATCACCAAGACAATCAGTGAAATCAAGCCAACAGAAGCATTTTTTTGCTGTTCTTTCTCTTGTTCCACACGAGAAACAGGCTGCTCGACAGACACAGGTGTTGGCTCTGCTGGAACTGCATGAATATCCACGCCTTCTGGAATAGGTGCTGGTTTTGGTACTGCCACGCCTTGCGGCATACCATCTCGGTTTAATTGAACAGAACTGTCACGTTGATTCAATTCAGGCATTCCCTGCTCGTTCATTTGCTGTGCAGGTGTTTTTTCTGTTTGTGCTGTGACTTTTTCAGCAGTTTCGGCGACATCTGCCGCATGTTCCAATTCAACCGCAGGCGCAAATACTGAAAACTTTAAGCTGGCAAATTGGACGATATCACCTTCTTTAAGTAAGGTTTCATCGGCAATGCGTAAATCATTTACAAAAGTGCCGTTGGAAGAATTTAAATCTTGCACATACAGCGCTTGTTCTTTAAGTAAAAAAGCCGCATGTTTACGTGAAATTTCTGCCGATTGCAGCACCAAATCTGCACTTTGATGACGCCCCACCAACATATCACGGTCGATACTAATTTCTTGGCCAGTAAATTCACCGCTAATTGCTTGTATTTTCCAAGTCATAAATAACTTCTCTCGTGTGATTTGGCGACATCATAACATGCCCTCAACCACAATCTGCGCAGGATACGATTAAGGTGTAGCGCGAATTGTGGTCGTAGTGACTGTATTTTTAGTTTTGCTGACTTCCTGCTGCGGCAAAACTACGTTTTGGCGCTGTACCGCAGGCTCAATCGCAACAGGGGTGCTCACCACCGTTGCTGTGCGGTTTGCAGACACTGCTGATGGTAAGGTTTGATAAGTTCCTGTTTGCGGCGCAACTCGAGATACAGGCAAACGCTGCTGATAAACATCGCCAACATTCTCAGGCAGTTTAGCAAAGCTACCATCGGCATCCATTGCCAACTGAAGGCTATACAATTGGCTATAACGCTGCTGCGAAATACGGCGAATATCCTGACTATCTCCCACAATGGTTGGGTGAATAAAAATCAATAAATTACGTTTTTGATTAGATTGACCATCGGAACGGAATAAACGCCCCAACCCTGGAATAGCACCCAAACCTGGCACAGCCTGACGACTATAAACCGAGTTATCAGAAATTAAGCCACCTAAGACAATGGTTTGTCCGTGCTCGGCCAAAATAGAAGTTTTAATTGCGCGTTTGCTGGTGACTAAATCCTGCGCCTGACCTTTATTGGCTTTGACATCTGACACTTCTTGTTCAACTTCCAAGCGTAGTGTTCCGCCTTCACCAATATGTGGCACGACTTTTAAAGTAACCCCGACATCTTTACGTTCAATAGTGGTATACGGATTTGCCACACCACCATTGGTAGATAATGAACCTGTTACAAAAGGAACGTTTTCACCAACCACAATATAGGCTTCTTCATTGTCCATGGTCACAATAGATGGCGTAGACAATAAATTGGATTTGGTTTTTTCCTTCAAGGCCTGAATCATCGCACCATATAGCTTGCGTGAACCATCACGACCTTCACGATAATCACCCAACACCAATGACGTACCTGCACCAATCGCACTGCCTGCGCCTGCTGCACCACCAGTTAAATAGCCTGCAGCAACATTTTTTAAACTTGCACCAATATTGTCAAAATTAATTAGACCGATACCGCTGCTTAAATCGCCCAATGCCCACTGCACACCCAATTGGTCGGCATCGGTACCTTCCACTTCTATAATCGCAGCTTCAATCAACACTTGTTGACGACGGGTATCTAGTTGCTGAATGGCCGATTCAATTTCACGCATCAACTGCGGATCGGCTTTGACCACCAAAGCATTTTGCGAGCCATCGGCAATAATACTGACACCATTACCATTAAAACTGGTGATGTTGTTTTGATTGTTGCTATTCGAGCTGCCACCCAAATTAATACTTGGGGTGGAAATAGTCGATGAATTACCTGTGTTGTTATTGGTGCTGCTTAAATTACTAGCACTGTTGTTGTTACTGTTGCTATTTGCATTAGAGCTGCTGCTCACCGCCTGTCCTGAAACCAGACCTTGCAATATTTCTGCTAAATTCTGTGCACTGGCATATTTCAAGCGAAAAACCTTCAAACCACCCAAACGATCTGCCGCAGGCACATCCATCATTTCAATCATTTGACGAATGCGTTTACGTGTTGCGGTATCGCCTTTGATGATAATACGATTGGTACGGTTGTCCGCCACAATACGCACACGCGAACCTTTAACATCTTTCGCTGCCCCTGTCGAACTCATCGACTCAAGCAAGCCAATGACTTCTTCGGCTTGACTGGATTGCAGGCTAATCGCTTCAATGTCATTTTGCCCCGTACCATCTAGGTTACGAATAATGCTTTCTAACTGATAAATGTTACTGGCACGATCAGACACGATTAGAGCATTGGTGCCCCCGACCGCAGACAAATGCGCAAACTGAGGCATGAGCGGACGTAAAGCAGGAATCAGGTCATTGGCATTGGTATTTTCTAGCCAAATCACTCGCGTTACAATTTGGTCACCACGCGCATTTTGACGACCATCATAGGGAATGCCTGAGCTTTTTACATTGCTGTCAGGTACAAGGCGAATGGTATTGCCTGATGGTATTGCCACCACACCATTCACATTCAATACGCCTAAAAACAGGTCATAGACTTCATTTTTATTCAGGGCTTTGTTGGAAATCACCGTGACATTGCCACGCACACGCGGATCGACTGCAAAGTTCTTGCCCGTAATATCGGCCACTTCATTAATAAATGCAGTTAAGTCCGCATCACGTAAATTAATTTTCCAGGTTTGCGCATGACTTGCAGTACTCACCATTGCAACAAGCGGTGCAGCAGCCAGTAATGCCCAAAATGGACGCTCATAATTCAATAAAGCCATAATCTACTGTGTTTCCTAACCCTAAATATGTCTCTGCATGTAGTTACGATGCCGATCCATTTAAAAATTTTGTTGTATGGTCATCACTTGATCACCACGTTTTATTTCTAATTTCACTTGACCTTCACGACGTGCCTGTTCAAGCAATTGTGCATCGCTTTGTCCTTGCCCGACGTTTTGCCCATTTAAAGACAAAATACGGTCACCTGGCTGTAAACCCAGTTTATTTCTTAAAGCGGCTGGCGTACGTGTAGTCACTTCATAACCATTGCCCGTATTTGCTTCAACACCCATCTCTTTTAAGTATTGTTCGCGATCTTCCTGTATGCGCTGCACTGCCTGTCCAATGGCATTATACGGTTGTGCGGACTGCGTAGGTGCAGTTACAGGAGCTTGATTACCACTTGGAATTAAAGGTGCGATAGGTTGATTTAAACCATTTTCAATACCTTTAAACAATACTTCACGCGTCGCGCCACTGCTATGACGTAAAATCACCCGATCCCAGTAGACTTCTGCCAATTGGTACTGACTCAAATCAATCACATCACCCACACGGTAACGCTCTGCCACCTCATTCACTTTAATGACCGCAGAAGAAAACTGACTCGGCTGCCCAACCACTACACCTTGCAAAGTCATATTTAATTGATCATCGGCAGTGTTGCTGCGCCCAAGTTCTTGAAACAATGCAAAGGAGGTAATATTCGGGATTTGTGGTTGCTGTGAACCCAACTCCACCCGATCAATTTGCATGACTTGGGGCGGCGCAACAACCCACCAAAATAAACTCGCCAGTTTCCAACACAGATACAAAATCAAAAAAGCTAAAAATACTGGCGCAGCACGATCAAACTGCTTCCAGTGCAAATTCCCTAATCGTTCAGAGAGTGTACGCATTAGAAACCTCCTTTTAATAGAGGTTGGCGAGTGCTGATCACATAGGTATCTAAGCCCGCTTTGCCTTCATAAGAGGCGATATTCATCAATAAGCGTTGCGTGAGTTGCACATCTAGCATCAAGCTTTGATCAAGCGCAATATTCAGCATTTTTTGTTCACGTTGATCGCGAATATCAAATAACAGTTTGCCATTTTCATCGGACAAACTGCCTTTTAACGCAGGGATATTCATACGGTCTTGGCGCTGAGCAAAACGATACAGCAATTCGCCACCCGCCCACTGCAGTTGTCCTTTGGCTTTGGTGAAGCCTTGCTGTTTTTTAAAATTCAAATGAATGTCTTTGAGTTGAATCGCATTACTTGGCCACTGCCAATCCACAATACTTTTTAAGGTTTCTGGCGCAACTTGCCCATCTAAAGATTGCACCAAGACGCTACCAAAACGATAGCCAACAATGCCTTCGAGTTTAGTATTACCACTGTGTACTTCAACATCGGCAGCGACACGCAATAAAACCAAATCTAAAGGACGTGTATTCCAACTTAAAGAACCACGTAACTGTCCATTGTGCCAATCGGCTTGTCCCTTCCAGATATTGCCACTCACATTATGTAAGGTCTGATTATTTTTATAAAATTTTGAAATTAACCACGCTGCTGGAATTTGTAATAACACAAAAAACAAAAATGCAATGAGGGCGAAAATCCACCACGTGATGTATTTGGGTTTCTTTATCATGCCACCACGACCAACCTTACTAATTTTTCTATGAATGACTTTTTACAACACTCACACATTATGCACACTTTTTCGGCGTCGCCAATTGATACAGATAAAAAAACCAAGCCGTATTGCTTGGTTTTTGAACTCTAAGTCAAATCAATGACAAATTGATGAAGCTTAGATTAGAAAATCTTCAAGTTTTGCACCTTTTTCTAATTCAGCGACTAACCAGCGTGGTTTTTTACCACGACCAGTCCAAGTATCTGTAGAATTGATTTTGCTACGATAACGTGGCGCTACAGTTTTACGTGGGCTTTTCTTACGCTTGCTTTCGCCAACTTCCAAAATCTGCTCAATGCTTAAACCCAAATTGTCTGCAATCGCTAAAATTTGATTATAGGCATCTTCAATTGCTTGATCTTTTTTCGTGGCAATTAATGCTTCCGCTTCAGCTTGTAAACGCTTTAACTGTTCTACAGACAAATTGCTAATATCAGGCATCATACTTACTCCAAAAACTATGCTTTTTATATTCAGTTATTAAATTAAGCAGATTCATTCTATTTTTATCAAACCGAAGCGTCAATAAAAAATCTACTACTCTACATATAAATAACAGTCGGACATATTATGAACTGATTATTAAGATTTAATCAAGAATATGCGGTACGGTTTTTTCTATTTTATGAATACCCGCGCGTACATTTTCAGGGATTAAGGTTTTTTGCATATTGACGCGATCTACACATACAATCACCGCATCTGCCTCTGCCACCACCATTTGCTGTGCTTCACTGTGGATTAAATAATGCATACGCATGGCACTATTACGCAATTCTTCTACCCGAACGCCAATTTTTAAAATATCAGGATAAACCACAGGACGTATATATTTGCACTGATTTGAGGCAATCACAGTCAAAACATCTTGCTGTAAAATTTTTAAATGGTCTAAATAATATAAACGCGCACTTTCAATATAACGGTAATAGATCACATTATTGACATGCCCAAAAGCATCCATATCTCCCCATGCAACACGCTGCTCAAAAACAATTGGATAATCTGCTAGTGTTAACACAACTCACCCTTAAATTTTAATTTCGACAAAATTAGAATTATTTTCAAAGATTAAATTTAACTGTTTTAATAATTCAGGCTGATCTTTTAAATTAGATTTAACTCTTAAATAACTCATTAATACGTGTTCAGGATATAAATCCAGTAATTGCTCGGCTTCTGAATAACGCGCTGTTGCTGTAAAAATATGCCATTTGGCAAAACTAAATACAGGTAATGCAGGGTATTTCTGTTCCCACAGATTTATTTGCTTTTCAATTTTGGCATAATCAGGTTGTTGTTTTAACAACTGCTGTTGGAACCATAAATAAAACACTTCCTGATTAAACTGTTCACTCAACATCTGTACCGCAAGACGTTCATGTTGTGCGGCCAAATCAGGCAGACGCGACAATAACTTCAACCACAACACCTGAATGGCATAAGACTGACTGAAAATCTGCTCACTTAAATCACTATAACGCTGCTGCAAAGCCTGTAAATTTTCTGCATCAGCCTGCTCAAATTGGGTTAATAACTCAGTCAGCCACTTTTGCTTGGTGTCTGCATCTAAATGCCCGTATTTGGTCGAACGTAAATAATGCCAAGGATATTGCGTGGCAAATTCGCCCCACAAGGCAATTAGACGCTTTTGATAAGCCGTTTTGACTTTAAATAACCACGGCGATAATTCGTGCTGATTCAAAAACTCTAAATGCGTCAAAGCTTGTTCAGGTTGTTGCTGCGCCAAATAAATTTCAATACGCTGTATTTCTGCCAACTCAAACGCCATAGAACTGCTTTGATTTAAAGCAGCCAATGCTTGCGGATATTGCTGTTGAATGGAGTACATACGTGCTTCCATCACCCCTTTCAGCAAACCTGACTGGGCAAACACCTGTCGAATAAATTGGTGTTGATCTTCTGCAGCATCTAGCAACCAAATGACCGCGAATTGCTCATAAGGATGCAGATTTTTAAAGTTAAATACTGTTTCAACCTTACGCTGCTCACGGCTAAAATAACGCTTTAACAACAACCATAAAATTTGTAGTGAAACACTGATCGATAAGAAAAAGAACAACAACAACCAAATATTGGTTTGTAATTGCCATTCGCGCCAATACACATAAACATAGCCTGAACCATACCCATAACTCAGTACGCTCAGCAAAGCGACCAGTACAATACTGACCACCACATAGGCGAGTAAAATCTGTTTCATTTACACCGCCCCCAATAAAGCACGCGTTTTTAAACTTGGTGTTGGAACGATATTTAAATTTTTAATTTTTTCTAATTGCTGAACCAATTGCTGTGCTTTCTGATCAGGTAATTGTTGTAATAACTGAATAATGTCATTCACTTCTTGTTGGTATTGCACATATTGACCTTGCATAAAGACTTGTCGAGCCAGCAATAGACGCAATTGTGCTTCTTTTAAAATAATCTGGCGCTGCATCAACTGTGTCGCAGGTTGCTTGGCAGATTCAATACTCAGCCATTTTTGCCAAAAAAAACGATCATCGACATCGGCAGGGTTCAGCTCAGGTTGTTGAGCTTGCTGTTTTAATTGTTGATCTAACTGTTGTAACAACTGACCTACTTGTTGATATTGCGCATCACGTGTTGTTATAAATTGTTGAATTTGTTTCTGATCTTGCTGAATAACTTGGTGCAAACTTTGTTTCAAAGCAGGGGCTAACGCATATTCGTTTAACTCACGGTCTAAATTTGCCAGTTTTTCAGTCGCATAGTGAAATTGTTGTTGCTGTAAGGAAAATTCCACCAAATCCAATTGCTGCGCCACCATATCTACTGGTTGAATCGCATCTTCTTGCTGCACAGCGCTGGATACTGCGGACTGTTCTGGCGCATCTTGGGTATAATTACGGCGCTGCAAAGCCACCAACT
This sequence comes from Acinetobacter sp. YH01004, assembly GCF_013420455.1. Taxonomy (NCBI): domain Bacteria; kingdom Pseudomonadati; phylum Pseudomonadota; class Gammaproteobacteria; order Moraxellales; family Moraxellaceae; genus Acinetobacter; species Acinetobacter sp. YH01004. The sequence continues at coordinate 76,691 of NZ_VOXZ01000012.1, read as the reverse complement.
GATCATTTAAATTGGCATTGGTTTTTTCTACAAGATGCAAACTTTGACTGAGTTGCTGTTGTTGCGCTGAAATTTGCATCACATCAAAACTTAATTTGACGATCCAGACCAAAGCGATCAACACCACTATCACAACCAGTTTTTTCATAGTTTTCCTTGCATGCGCATCATTTGCTGCAATATTAATTCTGTTTTTAAATGGGTCAACTTGAATACGTTATATTTTGTATGATGCTGCGTTTGATAATCGAGCAAAATTTTCTCTAAACGATCACCCAATACCCAATAATGACCTTTGTTCAGTAGATCGAAATCCCGCTGAATTAAGCTTAGCCAGTTTAACCAACTGGCTTCACTGCTGATCATCATGATAAATTCTGAAGATTGTATTAAACGTGCGCGTACTGCCTGCATTTTTTCAATAGAACTGGCAGGACACTCCCGCCGATACAATACAAAATTATGGATCTGCATCCCCTGATCAAGTAGTGTTTGCATCATAAATTGCCGACCGCCCACACCACGCCAAAAGGCAATTTGTGTGCCGACTTTCAAATTTTGCAAACACGGCAAACTCAGCATCCCTTCGGAAGTTTCAACCTGTGGGACTTCACTGTAAAGACCATATCCACTTAAAACTTCTGCAGTTTTTTCGCCCACAGCCACCCAACGTATATGCTGCAAATCCTGCAATGATATTTGGCTTCGGGCTAAATATTGCATCCCAATATCGACAGCAGTCGGACTAACCACCACAATAATATGCGTGTGAGGCAACTGGGCATATAAATTAGCCAGTTGCTCCGACCACGGCTGTGCAGAAAGCTGCAACAAGGGCAAATCAATGACCTCAATATGCTGTTGTTGCAAAGCCTGAGTTAAGGCCTCTGCACGATCTTGAGGTCGGGTATTAATGAAGAGCATGGGCTTCTGGTGCAATATGAATTATTGATACAGGGCTTTGAGTAATTCGCCCGCACCCTGTGCCAATAAAGCTTTTGCCAATTCTTCACCTAGCATTTCAGCCTGTTCAGGTGCGCCAAATTGCACAGCTTTAAGAATGGTTTGCCCATCGACACTACCAACACGACCTTCAATCTGCAACTGACCATTCTGCAAAGTTGCGTAGCCTGCAATTGGCACCTGACAACCGCCTTCCAAGTAGGCATTAAAAGCACGTTCGGCACGTACACAGACATTGGTTTCGGCATGCATTAACGGCAAAATTAAATCCAACACCGCCTGATCTTGGCTACGACATTCCAGACCCAAAGCCCCTTGCCCAACGGCAGGTAAGCTCACATCAGGCTGAATGGTATGACGAATACGCTCTGCCAAGCCCAAACGCTTTAATCCTGCACTGGCTAAAATAATCGCGTCATACTGACCATCATCTAGCTTAGACAAGCGCGTACCCACATTGCCACGTAAATCAATAATCTCTAAATCTGGACGTGCTTTTAAAATTTGGCATTTACGGCGCAAGCTTGAGGTTCCAACTTTAGCGCCCTGTGGTAAATCTGCAAAACTGGCATAGTGATTCGACACAAAGGCATCGAGTGGGTCTTCACGCTCACAAATGACCGCCAAGCTCAGACCTTCAGGCAATGCCATGGGTACATCTTTCATAGAATGTACGGCTAAATCGGCACGCCCATCCATTAAAGCGGCTTCTAATTCTTTGACAAATAAGCCCTTCCCCCCAATTTTTGCCAATGGGGTATCTAAAATTTTATCGCCCTGCGTGACAAAGGTCACCAACTCAACAGTTAAATCGGCATGCATCGCCTCTAAGCGGGCACGAATGTGTTCAGCCTGCCATAACGCAAGCGGGCTTTGTCGAGTTGCAATTTTCAGGGTTTTCATCATAGTGGCTAAGCAAGATAAATAAGTTCATCTAAACTTAACCTGATCCCCTAAAAATGCAAGTCTATTTCTTTACCGATTTATCAATCTGTTGCGTATTCATCTGCGATGATGCTGACAAATTAGAGTTTTTGGATGCGTTCTCGCAATAAAGGCAAATGTCGTCGGCTAACAGCCAAACGCTCATCTAGCTCACGGCAACGTACCTGATACTGTCCTGAATTGACCACTTCTAGCCCCTCCAAAAACTGAATCGAGACCAAGGCATTTCGGTGAATCCGAATAAACTGATCACCAAACTCGGTTTCTAAATCTTTCAGCGTTTCATCAATCAGGACACTGCCATTTTTATGACGCACAGTGACATATTTCTGATCAGCTAAAAAATAGTAGATATTTTCTATTGGCACCAATTCTACACCGCGATAGGTTTTCGCCGCGATTTGGTGACGTTTTATTTTTAATTCGTCCATATTTTCTTTTTGTTTTAAATGACTCATCTGCGCTTGCGTGAGTTTTGTTAAATGATCTAAAACCTGTTGCAATTCCTGTTGCATTATCGGTTTTAACAAATAGCCTTCCGCATTGGATTTAAACGCATCAAGTGCGTGTTCATCATAAGCGGTACAAAACACAATGGCTGGCATAGGGTCAAGCTCACGCAAATGTTGAGCACAACTTAGACCATCCATTCCCGGCATTTGAATATCTAATAATATGACATCCGGCTGATGTTCATCCGCCAGTTCAATCGCCTGTTGCCCATGAGCTGCCGTTGCCACCACATGATGCCCCAGTTGAGTGACCAAACGTGATAATCGCTCTCTAGCTAGAGGCTCATCATCACAAATTAGGATGTCCATTTTTCCTCCTTTTTAAGTCAATAACTTTATTTTTATCAAGTCTAGAAAAATCAGAGCAATCACAGCTTATTTTATTTATAACGGTATTGCAGCACCGTGGTGTACATACCATTCCCCGCATAATTTTTGAAAGTAACACTGCGCCCATAATACGCTTTTAAGCGCTGTTCCACGTTTTGCAGTGCAATCCCATGTCCAGATCTTAAATTTATTTTATCGCTGACATACGGATTTGTAATGACAATATTGACTTGGTTTTGCAATATTTCGATCAATATACTTATCGTACTCTTTGCTAAAACTTTTTCAACTCCATGAAAAATACTATTTTCTAGCAAGGGTTGTAAAGTTAATAACGGAATTTGTACCTGACTGAGCAGTTGCGGTTGTTCAATTTTCCATTCTACCGCCAACCGATCACCCAAACGAATTTGTTCAATCTCTAAATATCGCTGGCAAAGTTCAATCTCATCTTTCAGGCTCACCAGTTTTAATTCCTGCAAACTGGCACGGAATAAACGTGATAAATTCAGCAGCATCTGCTCGGCTTTATCGGGATCAATTGCAATTAGACTGATCACATTATTTAAGCTGTTAAACAAAAAGTGTGGATGAATACGGGCCTGCATAGCATGCACCCGCGCTTGCAATTCGCTATGCCGCTGCTGAATAGCTTGTTCTCGGACATAGATATAACGAAAGCAAAACGCACCCAATAGCACGCCATAACTCAAATGCAGTCCGACACCTTGTAACAGATCATCTATACCAAACTGCTGTAGATGAAAGTTTTGCCCAAAATGCAACAAGGTATTTAAACTGAGCGTGGTCAGCAACACGATGCCTTGCAGCAGCAAAAAACTGACCAAAAAAGATAAACTCAAGCCCATGCGTAAAAAACGCGCCTGAAAAAACTCCACCAAGGCCGCAAAACACAACACCACCCAATTGATATAGAGTACGTATTGCAGCACCCGAGCAAAACTTAAGCCGTGCCAACCTTGTGCTTCAGCCAGTGCCAAAACCATTGCCAAGGCATTACTGCCAATAAATAATTCAATTAGATATTGCCAACGTCCTATTTTCGTAAAAAAATACAGCTCATGTTGTTCTGCCTGCGTATCAGCATAAGTTTGATTGGCTTGTTCTTCGGCAAGTGAATCTGAATTTGTTATACTCTTGTCCAAATCACCGCTTTTTACTTTATTGAGCCGATATGACCACATCTTCTAATTCCTCAAATCCGTCACAAGCCCAAACTTCGGGTATGTGGGGCGGTCGTTTCTCTGAAGCGACTGATGCTTTTGTTGCTGAATTTACAGCATCTGTTCAATTTGACCAACGCTTTTATAAACAAGATATTGCTGGCTCAATTGCGCATGCAACGATGCTTGCCAAAGTAGGCGTACTTACGACTGAAGAGCGTGACGATATTATTCAAGGTTTAAATACCATTCAGGCTGAAATTGAAGCAGGTCAATTTGAATGGCGTATTGACCTTGAAGATGTCCACATGAACATCGAATCACGCCTTACTCAACGTATTGGCATTACAGGTAAAAAATTACATACAGGTCGTAGCCGTAACGACCAGGTGGCAACCGATATTCGTTTGTATGTCCGTGACGAAATTGATGCCATTTTAGAATTATTAAAAAAATTACAACACGGCATTTTAAGCTTGGCAGCCAAAAACACCCACACCATTATGCCTGGTTTTACTCATTTACAAACCGCACAGCCTGTGACTTTTGGTCATCACCTTATGGCGTGGTTTGAAATGTTGGTACGTGACTCTGAGCGTTTAATTGACTGCCGCAAACGTGTTAATCGTATGCCTTTAGGTTCTGCCGCTTTGGCAGGTACCACTTACCCAATTGACCGCGCTTTTACCGCAGAATTATTGGGCTTTGAAGCCGTATCTGAAAACTCGCTAGATGCTGTATCAGACCGTGATTTCGGAATTGAGTTTAACGCTGCTGCATCGTTAATTATGATGCACTTGTCACGCATGTCTGAAGAGCTGATTTTATGGACATCGGCACAATTTAAGTTTGTGAATATTCCAGACCGTTTCTGCACAGGCTCATCCATTATGCCGCAGAAGAAAAACCCAGACGTACCTGAATTGGTGCGTGGTAAAACTGGTCGTGTCTATGGCGATTTAATGAGCCTATTAACCCTAATGAAAGGTCAGCCTTTGGCTTACAACAAAGACAACCAAGAAGACAAAGAACCTTTATTTGATGCAATTGATACCGTACGTGGCTCACTCATGGCATTTGCCGACATGATTCCTGCCTTAGTACCAAATATTGCAGAAATGCGTGAAGCAGCATTGCGTGGTTTCTCTACCGCAACCGACCTTGCCGATTACTTGGTAAAAAATGGCGTGGCCTTCCGTGATGCGCATGAAATTGTAGGTAAAGCCGTAGCCTTGGGTGTTCAAGAAGGTAAAGACCTGTCTGAACTGAGCTTAGCGCAATTACAACAATTCTCAGATTTAATTCAAGCTGATGTATTTGAAAAAGCACTGACCCTTGAAGCCTCTGTAAATGCACGTGATCATATTGGCGGTACAGCGCCTGCACAAGTTGCAGCGGCAATTGAACGTGCTCAAACACGTCTTGCTCAACTTTATGCATAATCAGGAAGTGAGAGATGTCTAAACAAGTATTTTGTCGTAAATATCAAACCGACATGGAAGCGATGGATTTCGCTCCTTTTCCGGGTGCCAAAGGTCAAGAATTACTTGAAACGGTATCTAAACAGGCTTGGCAGGAATGGCTCAAACACCAAACTACGCTCATTAATGAAAAGCGTTTAAATGTGTTTGAACCTGAAGCGAAAAAGTTTTTGGAAGAACAACGTGAGAAGTTTCTCAACAATGATGCCAGTTTGGAAGTCGCAGAAGGCTTAAAACCTCAAAACTAATCCAAGTACTGTTTTTTCATTTTGGAAAATTCAAACCTTGTTTATTTTACAATTAAAAGAGTCTTTATGAAGGCTCTTTTTTTATAATCTTATTTATGATGAATTACAACAACAGTACTTTAAATAAATGAAAATAGATTCAAAAAGTTAAGCTAATTTCCTATTTTCATTTCTCGATTGAAGCGTATATTTTATAGTCACAACAAAACACTTAACAATAGATTAATTATTGATTTCAAAAAGAATAGTTTAAAAAATAATCACACTAAAAATAATGTAATTTAAAAATACATTTGCATATAAAACGCTACATTCCACTACAATAAACCACATGATTCTTGAGTGTGATTTCCCTATACTTATTTTCAAGGAGATAAGCAATTATCTCTCACTATAATAAATATCCCCGATTTCAATCTCAGATTTCCCCCAAAGTCTGAGATTTTTTTTATCCAAAATTCAGGCTGTTTCAAAATCTTAAAGATCAGCAAAAAATCCAAAAGACTCATTCAAGCCATAAAAAAAGCCCCATCATTAGATGAGGCTGAATATTCAAAAAAAAGCTGAACTTAGCGTTCCTGTACTTTTTCTTCAATTTCTTTGACGCTGGTATGACGTACGTCAAAACCTTTGACCATATAAATCACTTGTTCTGAAATATTTCGTGCGTGGTCACCAATACGCTCTAATGAACGTAACACCCACATCACATTAATCACACGTGAAATATGACGCGGATCTTCAATCATATACGTCATAAGAGTACGTGTTGCAGATTGATATTCACGGTCAATATCGGCATCGGCAAGTAAAACACGCAGTGCTTGATCGACATCTAAACGCGCAAAAGCATCCAGTGCATCGTGAATCATGACGCGCACTTGGTTACCAATATGACGTGTTTCCATATAGCCGCGTGGCGAACCACCTTCTTCACATAAGTTTTGGGCAATACGGGCAATTTTTGCAGCTTCATCACCAATACGCTCTAAGTCAGTATTGGCTTTAGACATGGCAATCACCATACGCAAATCAATTGCGGCTGGATGACGACGCGCCAAAATCAACGTTAAGGCTTCATCAATTTCGGTTTCCATGCGATTGACAACATTGTCTTGGAACTGAACTTCTACCGCCAAGGCTGCATCGGTATCCAAGAGTGCGTGAATCGAGTTGGCAACCTGCTGCTCTACCAAACCACCCATGGCCATAAATTTGGTATTTACATCCTGCAAATCTTCATTGAACTGAGAAGAAATATGGTGACTTAACACAGGATTATTCGTACTCAAGGAATACACTCCACAACAAAAGGATAGACTGACGCAATGATTGAATATTAAAGCACAGCAATGATGACGTTTTTATGACATTTTCTCACCAAACTCTCAAGTCTGATCGTTTCTGTCTTTAAACAGCATAAGCCATTCAGATGACAAAATGACTTGGGTCTGTTGACATTTCGTCTATGTTTGCGGCAACGCATATTTTTTAGCTGATATAAGGCATGGGACAGGAAATTTAGTCATTCTAAATGACTGACTCATAAAGCAATAGTAGCAAAAATATGCTCGCCCCCTTGCGCAGCAAACAAAGCAACGCTTTGTTCTTGCTCATGTGGCTAAAACTTTCTCAGATTGCGTTATGAAACTTGGCAATAGTCTCGCTATTCCCTGCGTTTCATGCCTGATCTGCTCAGTTTTAGCCTACAGCGCAAGCCATTTATGAAATGTCAACAGACCCTATATGGCTTTCCGAATCAACCAAGCATTCATTTCCTGCACATCTTGTTCAGTCAATTGCCCAACGGCTGCTTTCAACTGTAACACATGCTTCAAATAGTCATACTGTGCATTGAGATAATCCTGCTTGGCAGAAAAGGCGTTACGCTGTGCCAATAGTACATCCACCATGGTTTTTAAACCTTCCTGATATTGCGCTTTGGATGCTCGTGCCACTAAATCTGCTGAATTCATTGCAGCCTGTCGCGCCTGCAATTTGGCTTGATCAGTTTCGACTTGTAAATATGCCTGTTTCACATCGGTATTGGCTTTACGGATTGCTGCATCTAGCTCGGCTTCAGATTTTTGTACCAAAACCACTGCTTTTTGCACATTTTTATTGACCCGCCCACCGCTAAACACATTCCAGTTCATTTCAATCCCGACCTGGTCGAACTGACCATCGGGCGACATGATACTTTCAGGGCTTTGTTTGGCATAACCATAACTGCCCACAGCTTCTACCTGCGGATAACGTGCTGCTTGTTCAACCCGACGTGCATCTTCGGCATATTGTCGCTGCAAACGTGCCTGTTGAATAGCCAAATTTTGAGTTTGTGCCAATTGCGACCATGCCTCTAAACTTTCAGGCACAGGTTTTTGAAATTGAAAGTCATCTCGCAAAACTGCCAAACTTTCTTGATATGGCCCAATCAATTGTGCCAACTGCTCTTGTGCCAAAACCAACTGCACATGTGTTCCAATCCTGTTCGCTCGTGCATTTTGATATTGCGCATTGGCTTCACTGACTTCACTTTTAGCCACCAAACCTTCACGCAGTTTGGCATTCATCATATTGAGCTGTTCCAACAAAGCTTTTTCTTCTTGTAAATATGCTGTTGTTAAAGACTGCTGTCTCAGCACATTAAAATACGCTTCTGATACATTCAAAATATGTTGCTGTTGTTGTAAACGTAAGGTGACTTCACTCAGGCTTAACGAGGTTTTGACTTGTTTCAGGGCTTGCCAAGCATCCCAACGAAATAAAGGCTGACGTGCTGTTAACGCGACTTGACGTGAAGTTGAAGATGAACTGCTTAAAAGCTCTGGCGAGGAACTGGCAATATTGACTCGACTCATTTCCTGACTTTTACGGGTGATATTGCCCGACAGAGTCACAGTTGGCAGTAAATTGCCTTGCGCAAGCCCTAAATTTAATTGATCGGCCTGATATTGTAATTGCTGTGCGCGCCAAGTCGGATCGCTATTTTGAGCACGCTGATAGGCTTGCATTAAATCCAAAGCAAAAGCACTTGAACTCATCCAACATAAGCATGTCACTAACATCATTTTTTTCATTATTTTTCGATCAACCCACTCTGTAATTTCGCCAATCCTACTGCAATGTATTTTACACTGCCCATACTAAAGCGAATTTGCATTTTTTTCGTATGACTTTCATTAATTTTGATAATTTTTCATATTATTTCAATTCATTGCAATACTTAAGCAAAGCCATACACGTGCTAACAATCACTGCATAAAGTGGCACTTACTCACAGGCATGTAACCAAACTCTAGCAGAATACTACAATTTACTCCGCGGCTTTGACTTTACAATGCAAGCTCTCCCTTTGTCCTTCGACCCAAGCTTCTAAAACCGTGTGTCTCACAGCGGATATTTTAAATTTAGAATTTTGGTATGAATGACTCATTTTGAATTTTTGGAATCCATAGTGCCTAAATGAAGGCACTAGATGATGAATGAATACTCATGTTGAATTGCTGTAATGGTTAAATTTCTTCGCACCAGTAAACTTGCCCTACTGCTTGGCAGTTGTCTGTGTTTGCTCGCCTGCCAAAATTCAGATACGCCTCCCGTAGCTGAACCACCAAAGGTACAGGCCAGTGCCAGCGAACCTGTAGATTTGACCCAAATGTGTGAAAACATTCAGCACAATATGCAGCAAATTGACAATACCCGCACCACGTTTGCGCTAGAACAAATTAATCAGGATTTAAAAGTTTGCCTACCGTTGCTACCTTTAAATGAGCAATTAAATTTACTCAATCTTTCGACCCAAATGTATCAACGCTTTTTGCATGTAGAACGCAGCGCTGCAGAACAAGCCGCTTTTGATCAACATGCTTTTGATATGGCGCAGCATCCGACCATTCAGCAAAGTCATTTTGAAAACTTTGCCTTGCGTGATCAATATTTATTGAAACATAAGGGACAAGCCTATTTAGAGCTATACGATGCAGGTGAAGCACAGTTGGTTTATCGTCGTAGCCCACAATACTTAGCCATTATTTTTGCGCCTTACATGCCCGATGCCGAGCAGATTTTTATTGAAAGAATGGCCAATGACAATATGCAGCACAGCTTGCGTGATGGTGGACTCACCCTTGATGCTGCCGATTTGGCAGAACGCGCCTTATTTTGGGAAGATTACGTGCAGCGTTATCCTAAAAGTCACTTTATACGGGATGCACGTTATCTAGCCGAAGTGTATGCCTTGCTGCTGTTTAAAGGCACAGTCAACAGTCCTGTTTCTCAGGATTATGTCGATGAATACAGTATCCAACCTGCCGTATTATTTGAAATTAAAAAACTGGCAAAGTTGCAAAAATCTCCCTTAGCACAGCAAGCGCGTAAATTCCTTGCTTTTTTACACATGAGCAGTGAACAACGACTCACTGAAATTGCAGCACAGCCCACTGCACGTGAACAGCGTGAATATGGCGATGATGCTTTAGTACATGCACAGTTGCATCAATATTTAAATTTAAAGAACATCTCCATCCATGCAAAACGCGATTGTTTTAGTGATGCCGTTTGTATTACTCGCTAATTATCCAAAGTCGCTTAAAGCTCAAATACTTGTCATTAGGCATCAAAGAATAAAAGCCGCGCGAAGCCTGCTTTTATACCAACAACGTGCTACTATTTATACAGCTTGACGGAGCGCGAGTAATTCCTCGCTGAGATTGTGTCCATTCTTTGTTGTTTGCCCAAAGGTCTGCAACACAGATTTAAACCCAAGTACCGTTGAACCTGATCAGGTTAAAACCTGCGTAGGAATCAAGCCACCTAAAAACCCCGCCACACAGTTAATGTTGAACTATTAAAGTTTCAACAACTCAATTGCAATGTTTTTGGTCGTGCTTGATTCGTTGATTTCATTCTTCAGGATCATTGCAATGAACCAATTAACGAATCTATCCCCTGCTGACATTTCTGCTCAACACGAGCAAGATGCCAAAGATTTAACCCGCATTTTGCCAGCATCGAAAAAAGTCTATATTCAAGGCTCACGCCCAGACATTCAGGTGCCAATGCGTGAAATCGAACTGACCGACACCCCAACAGGCTTAGGCGGTGAGCACAATCCGCCGCTCATGGTGTATGACACTTCTGGTGTGTATACCGATCCAAATGTAGAAATTGATCTGAATAAAGGCTTGCCGAACATCCGCGACAGTTGGATTGAAGAGCGCCAAGACACCGAAAAACTAGAAACCCTCAGCTCGGCATTTGGTCAAGAGCGTTTACGCGATATTCGCACTGCAGAGATTCGTTTTGCCCATATTCAAAAGCCACGTCGTGCCAAAGCGGGTAAAAACGTCACCCAAATGCACTATGCCAAACAAGGCATCATTACCCCTGAAATGGAATATATCGCCATTCGTGAAAACCAACGCCAACGCGAAGGTGTCGATATGCGTCAACATCCGGGGCAAAACTTTGGGGCTAAAAATCTGACTGAAATCACACCTGAATTTGTACGTCAGGAAGTAGCTGAAGGCCGTGCAATTATTCCTGCCAACATTAACCACCCAGAATGTGAGCCGATGATTATTGGTCGCAACTTCTTGGTCAAAATCAATGCCAATATTGGTAACTCGGCACTGGGTTCAAGTATTGATGAAGAAGTCGCAAAAATGACTTGGGCGACCCGTTGGGGTGCAGATACCATCATGGATTTATCGACAGGTAAAAACATCCATGAAACCCGTGAATGGATTATCCGCAACTCGCCTGTGCCAATTGGTACTGTACCTATTTATCAGGCACTAGAAAAAGTAAACGGCATTGCCGAAGACCTCACTTGGGAAATCTTTAAAGACACGCTGATTGAACAGGCTGAACAAGGTGTGGATTACTTCACCATTCACGCAGGCGTGTTATTGCGTTATGTACCACTCACGGCCAATCGCTTAACAGGTATTGTATCGCGTGGCGGTTCAATCATGGCGCAATGGTGTTTGGCGCATCATGAAGAAAACTTCCTTTACACACACTTTGATGAAATCTGCGAAATCATGAAAGCTTACGATGTATCGTTCAGCTTAGGTGATGGTTTACGTCCAGGTTGTATTCAAGATGCCAACGATGAAGCACAATTCAGCGAACTGCGAACTTTGGGTGAATTGACTCACCGCGCTTGGGAACATGATGTGCAAGTGATGATTGAAGGCCCGGGGCACGTACCAATGCACATGGTCAAAGAAAATATGGACTTGCAACTTGAAGTCTGTAAAGAAGCACCATTCTATACACTCGGCCCATTAACCACGGATATTGCACCAGGTTATGACCATATTACTTCTGCAATTGGTGCAGCGATGATTGGTTGGTACGGTACTGCAATGTTGTGCTATGTGACACCTAAAGAGCACTTAGGCTTACCGAACAAAAAAGACGTCAAAGACGGCATCATCACCTATAAAATTGCAGCACATGCGGCTGACCTTGCCAAAGGACATCCGGGCGCGCAAGCACGTGACAATGCCTTATCTAAAGCACGTTTTGAATTCCGCTGGGAAGATCAGTTTAACCTGAGCCTTGACCCAGATACCGCACGCAGCATGCATGATGAAACCATGCCAAAAGAAGCGCATAAATCTGCACACTTCTGTTCAATGTGCGGACCGAAGTTCTGCTCCATGAAAATCACGCAAAATGTGAGAGATTATGCACAAAATCAAAATGCTGCGAACAAAACAGAGCAAGTAGATGCAGAGGTAGAATCAGGTCTCAAAGCCATGAAAACCGCTTATCAGGAACATGGTCAAAAATTGTACCATAAGCTATAAATTGTTTAAAAAGCGTTTGTATTCAATCAAATCTCAGTTAGGATGAAATTATGCTTTGCTCATCCTGATGAGAATTTATGAAGATTATTCAACAAGCAACTTATGGACAACACGATGCACAGATTCACCAACGTGAATACCTGTATCGTGGTTTTATTCAGGTTGAAAAAGTCAGCCTGAGCCATCGCTTGTTTAATCAAACTACATATACCCCAGTCCTTCAGCGTGAACTCATTCAACGCCCTGAAGCGGCTGGGGTACTCATTTATGATGCACCACAACAAAAATTTGCCCTGATTGAACAATTCCGTATTGGTGCAATTGATGATTGCGACTCGCCTTGGCAACTCGAAGTGATTGCAGGCGTGCTAGATGGCAATGAATCACCTGAAAGTTGCATTCGTCGTGAAGCTTTGGAAGAATCGGGCTGTGAATTAAAAGAATTACAACATTTATTCAGTTTTTATCCATCTGCGGGTGCATGCGCAGAATTGTTCCACTTATATAGTGCGAGCACCACGTTACCACAGGAAGGTGGCGTGTTTGGTATGCCAGATGAAGGAGAGAATATTCAATTACACATTCTTGATTATCAGGAAATTCCAAACTTGCTGACCAATGGTCGGCTAAAAAACGCACCTGTCATCATGGCATTGCAATGGTTACAACAACAAATTAAAACCGTGAAGGATGTCTAAGGGGTCAGGCATGACTTTATTCTCAAACAATCACCAGCAACGCTGGACAATTGTACAAATTTCAGATACGCACCTCATGAATCAGGAAGATTTAGAGTTTGTGCACATGAATCCTGAACGCAGCTTTCACGCGGTAATGCACGATATTCAACAGCAATATCCGCAGCTCGATGCTATTTTCCATACAGGCGATTTAGCACAAATCCCTGTTGCTGAAACCTATCAGCGTTATTTGCAGTTTATGCAGACTTTGAATACGCCGCATTTCCAGATTCCGGGCAATCATGATGATGCCGCGGTTTTTCCATTCCATTTACAGTCCAATCAAGTTCATGCAATTGAGTTGGGCAATTGGAGTGTCATTTTACTGAATACTGCGGTTAAAGGTCGGATTGATGGCTGGATGGACGCAGCACAATTACAGCAGTTAGATCAGCTTTTACAGCAACATGCGCAGCAGCAGGTGATTATTGCCTGTCATCACCATCCTTTTGATATGCAATCGCACTGGATAGATCAGCACAAACTTAAAAATACCGAAGCCTTAATTGATGTATTGGCACGCCACAACAATGTCAAATTGGTGCTGTGTGGGCATGTGCATCAAGACTCATTAAATGAATGGCAAGGGATTCAATTTTACTCTACGCCTTCGACCTGCGTGCAATTTAAACCACATAGCCAGCACTTTGCGCTTGGGCCTGAGGCACCGGGTTACCGTGTGTTACATTTGAATGCAGATGGCAGTTTTAGCACCCAAGTGCATCGGGTTGAGCATGTCACACAACAAATAAATTTTGAAATTTCAGGTTATTAACTTTCCATTTTATTTTTTTTGCTTTACTTTATGCCTTCAACGAAAAAATGCGATAACACATCCAAACATCAAAGACTATCCATAATCAAAAAAAGTCTATATGATGACGTCCCCCGAAGAGAGAATTCTTTCTGAGGGAGTGGATAAAAACACTTGCATATCACCATATTTTTCGCGTATGAATCTTACGCATATGATGAGGAATGCCCTACATGGCGAATGACAACCAAAATCAAGTCTTGGACGAACAAACAGATCTTGTAGAAGAAAAAGCTACAAAACGCGTGCGTAAGGCAAAGCCAAAGGCTTTAGAGGGTGGTTCTACAGCTAGCTTATTTGGTATTGCACCTTATCAGCCGAAAAAGAATGAAGAATACATGTCTGAAGGACAACTCGAACATTTCCGTCAAATTTTAATGGCGTGGAAAGAAGAGTTAATGTCAGAAGTAGATCGTACACTCAACACCATGCAAGACGAAAATACCGCTTTGCCTGATGTGAATGACCGCGCGACACAAGAAGAAGAATTTGCGATTGAATTACGTACCCGTGACCGTGAACGTAAATTGATTCGTAAAATTGAACAATCCATTGAAGCGATTAAAAACGATGACTATGGTTTCTGTGAAACTTGTGGTATCGAAATTGGTCTGCGTCGTTTAGAAGCACGCCCAACGGCAACGTTATGTATTGACTGCAAAACTTTGGCAGAGATCAAAGAGAAGCAAAATAACGGTTAATTGTGACTGTTGAAAATTCTTTAGCGGAGCATGCTCCCCATGCGCAGCAGCGAGATCATATTTCGCTGACGCGCTACTCAGGTCGGTTTGCGCCATCGCCAACCGGCCCTTTGCATTTTGGCTCTCTCATTACTGCCGTTGCCAGTTATTGCGATGCCAAAGCCCAGCACGGCACTTGGCTGGTACGTATTGAAGATACTGACATCCCACGCATTTACCCTGGCAGTGAAAATCATATCTTGCGTTGTATTGATGCCTTTCAATTTGAGCCGGATGCCGAAATTATTTTCCAGAAAGATCGCCTCGATCTCTATGCAGCCGTGTTGCAACAATTGCAGCAACGCGACTTGGTCTATGCCTGTCAATGCACCCGCAAAATGCTTGGCTCCAATCATATTTATGCAGGGACTTGCCGCAATTTAGGTTTAGATTTTGCCAATCAAGCGATTCGAGTCAAAGTCACAGACCAAGAGATTTGCTTTCAAGACCGCCTGCAAGACAAACAATGTTCCAACCTTGCGCAGGACTTGGGCGATTTTGTCCTAAAACGGCGTGATGGCATTATCAATTATCAACTGGCAGTGGTGGTGGATGATTATTTGCAAGGCATTACCCATGTGGTTCGCGGCGCAGATTTACTCGACAACACCGCACGGCAAATCTATTTGGGGCAACTGTTAGGCTACCCTAAACTCAGCTACACGCACCTGCCTTTAGCCATGAATGCACAAGGGCAAAAACTGTCTAAACAGAACTTGGCACAAGCTTTAGATTTAGCCCAAGCACCGAAGCTGCTACAAGCCGCTTTAACTGCCTTAAATCAAGCCACTGTCGAATTAGACACCCCTGCACGCATGCTTACGCAAGCCATTCAGCAATGGGATCTTTCACGTATTCCTGCAGGCACAGCTTTACACGGCTATTATTTATAAAATTTAAAATTCAGTTATGCTCAAATTGAAATGGATCATTTGAGGTTGTGTCATGTTTTTTATTTTTGGTGTTGGACCGAAAACCAAAGTGGTCGAGAAAAGTCAATTTAGCTGCCCCGTTTGCCGCACTCGCAGTAGCTATGAACTCAGACAGCAACGACAATATTTTTCCTTATTTTTTATTCCCTTGTTTCCTATGTCTAAACAAAAAAATACTACAGTCAAGTGCTTACACTGCGGAACAGTCATGCCAAGCATGGTCTTGCACCATGCTCAGCCAGAAGCGAAATAGAAGGATAAATTCTAGAAGCTGGATTCTTCACGGCTAGGGTTAATCTCATGCGTGCTGGCTTCAATTTTCAGAATCAAACTCACCATCACTGCACACATAATTAACGATGAACCACCATAACTAATAAAAGGTAGAGTCAAACCTTTGGTAGGCAACATACCCATATTCATGCCTGCATTCACCATAATCTGTAATAAGAAGATAATGCTGATGCCATAAGCCAAATATCCTGCACGTAAGTACTGGTTTTTCAGGGCGCGATGACCAATTTTAATGCAGGCAATCAGCATAGCAAAAGACAAGCTCAACACCACAAAAATGCCTAAAAAGCCAAACTCTTCACCTAAGACAGCCAACATAAAGTCCGTATGTGCTTCAGGTAAATAGGACATTTTCTGGATACTATGCCCCAAGCCTACGCCTGCCCATTCACCGCGTCCAAATGCCATTAAGGCGTTAGACAACTGATAACCGACACCCAAAGGGTCATTCCACGGGTTTGAGAACGACATTAAACGCTCAAAACGATAAGGCTCAAATACCACCAAAAACACAAAGGCGGCAATAATCGCGCCAAAGGCAATACCAAACTGAATTAATGGCGCACCAGCTAAAAAGAAGACCCCTAACATGGTCAAGGCAATCACCACGGTCGCCCCCAAGTCAGGCTCTGCAATCACCAAACCTACCGTGACTGCCATAATCACTGCAAGACGAATCAGACCTTTAATGTTATTACGCACTTCTTCGGCACGGCGCACCACATAGTCAGCGGTAAAAATGGCCATCATCACTTTAGCGACTTCGGAAGCTTGCAGGGTAAAACCTGCGACCCGAATCCAGCGTTTAGAACCATTGACTTCAGTACCCACCAGCAACACTGCAGCCAACAAGGCAATGGTCACAATCCACAGAAAGAAGGTGTTGTTAAACCAGGTATTCAGCGGCACTCTATAGGCAATCACGGCAGCGATTAATGCCACCACAATAGAAATGCCATGACGCAATACATAGTGAAAGGCATTTTCATGCATGCGCTCGGCATAAGGCATAGAAGCCGATGCCACCATGATTGAACCAATACATAACAGCGCCAGTACGCTAAAAATCAGTACATTGCGTACATTCACTTCCGCTGGCAGTTTGGGTAACCAGCGCTCATAGACCTGATTGAGTTTATTGATTGTTGTCTGAGCAAAGCCAGCCATATCTCACACCTTATTGTTGTTATACCAGTGCGTTGACATAAGCAACGAACTTGTGACCACGTTCTGGATAGCCCGAGAACATATCAAAACTTGCACATGCAGGTGACAATAACACCACATCATGCGCTTGTGTATGTTGTTGGCAGATTTCAACTGCTTGTTGCAAGGTATCTGCAGTTAAGAGTTGGGTTGTTCCCGCAACTGCTGTTTCAATTTTCGTAGCATCCTCACCAATCAACACTGCCAGTTTGGCATATTGTTGCAATGATTGGCGTAGCGCAGTGAAGTCCTGCCCTTTGCCTTGCCCACCTAAAATAATCGCAACCTTACCGCCTTGTGCCTGAATTGCTGCACCCAAGCCATCTAAAGCTGCCAAAGTTGCACCGATGTTGGTTCCTTTGGAGTCATTATAATAACGCACCCCATGTAATTCTTTGACGAATTCACAACGATGCTCCAAACCTTTAAAGGTTTTCAGCGTTTCCAGCATGCTGTGCATAGATAAACCAATGGCTTCACCCAATGCCAAACACGCTAATGCATTAGCAATATTGTGTGTGCCTTGAATATACATCTCGGTGCTTTTTAATAAACGCTCACGCCCACGTGCCAACCACATGCTGCCATCATCATCTTTTAATAAGCCGTATTGGTTTAGGTCAGGCGCATTTAAGCCAAAACTTTGCATAGGAGTCTGATCTGGCACCAACGGACGACTCAAAGCATCATCACGGTTAAACACCACTTTTTTCACACCCTGAAAAATACGATGTTTGGCGGTGTGATAACCGAACATATCGCCATGACGGTCTAAATGGTCTTCACTCATGTTCAGCACTACCGCCACTTCTGCATTTAAATTCGAGGTGGTTTCTAGCTGAAAACTGGAGAGTTCTAAAATATACAGTTCAGGATCATCTTTGATCAGATCCAGCGCAGGGCGTCCCAAATTGCCACCTACCGCGACTTTTTTGCCTGCCTGCTCTGCCATTAAACCAATCAGTGTGGTAACGGTACTTTTCGCATTAGACCCTGTAATTGCCACAATAGGTTTGTCGGTCGCACGACGTAAAATCTGAATTTCACTCACCACAGGAATGCCCTGCGCCATCGCAGCCTGAATTTCAGGGAGTTTTGGATCTAAACCTGGGCTAATCACAATTTCTTCCGCAGACAGCAATAAATCCTGATCAAACTGACCAAAACGGGTTTCTACTTCGGCAGGAATTTGATCATGCCCTGGGGGTGTGGGGCGAGAATCTGTCACAGCAACGCGGTAACCCTGATGATGTAAAAAATTAACGGCTGCAACACCAGAAATACCAAGTCCTGCAACGACTTTTAATCCACCACGTTGTATTAACATTTTTGCCCCATTTTGTGCGCTAATTTTGAAACAGACAAAATAGTAGCACTTTGCTGTTTTGAATGCTTTTTCTGTTTGCAGTTCCTGCAGTTTTTTTGTGTCAGTGCGTAAAAAAACCGTCATATTGCAGACGGTTTTTAAAAAGAATATTGCTAAAGTGAATAAACAAGTCTATTTCCACTTCACCGCTTGAACTTCAACTTTCTTTTCTGCGGGTTGATCTTGAGAATCACAACCACAACTGCCGCCACAGCCTGCCGCGGCTGCAGGTTTTAGCCATTTGGCCAAGCCATGCCAGCCTTTTTCAGTACAGAAATTGGAGAGTTTTAGAAAAACTGCGCCAGAAGTCTTGGGAAAGACTTTTTTAAAGACTACTACAGCACTCCACAGTACCAATGCAGCAACAATTAAAATTTCAACCATGTTCATCTACTCCTGTAGGTCAGGCATGTGCCTTAACCCAACAAATACGATGCCGTTTGATAAGTCAGGAATGACATGAAATAAGCCAAACCAAATAGATAGCAGGTCATAATACTGACCGTACGCCATGATCCTGTTTCGCGTTTTACTGTTGCTAAAGTTGCCAAACAATGCGGTGCATAAATAAACCACACCAATAACGATAAACCCGTTGCCAATGACCAGCCCAGTTCACCACCACCACTAATTAAAGCAGCCAAACCTTGGGACATGGCATCTTCATCCACTGCAGATAAGGCATAGACTGTGCCTAATGCAGCCACCACCACTTCACGCGCTGCCATCGCAGGAATCAAGGCAATCACGATCTGCCAGTTAAAGCCCACAGGAGCAAAAATTGGCTGTAATACATGCCCCAGCATCCCTGCAAAACTATAGTCAATTGCAGGCATGGTCGCGCCTTCAGGCGGCTGCGGGAACGTACACAAGAACCACAATAAAATCGACAGTGCAAAAATAATGCCACCGACACGCTTTAAGAAAATTTTGGCGCGATCTAGCAAACCAATCCAAACACTTTTTAGGTCTGGAAAACGGTAACTTGGTAGTTCCATCAACAAGACATGCTCAGATTTATCTTTTTGCAAAAATTTAAGCACAAAAGATACGCCCAAGGCACTCACAATGCCTGCCATATACAGACCGAACAAGACCAGACCTTGTAAATTAAACATGCCCCATACGGTTTGATTGGGAATGAATGCTGCGATGAGTAAGGCATATACAGGCAAGCGCGCAGAACAAGTCATTAACGGCGCAACCATAATCGTGGTTAAACGATCACGTGGGTCAGCAATACTACGTGTTGCCATAATGCCCGGCACTGCACAGGCAAAACTAGACAGCAATGGAATAAAGGCACGACCACTCAAACCTGCGCTAAACATCAGCTTATCGAGCAAGAATGCGGCACGTGGCAAATAACCCGATTCCTCTAAAATTAAAATAAACAGGAACAGAATTAAAATTTGCGGCAAGAACACCACCACACCGCCTGCGCCCGCAATAATGCCATCCACAATCAAGCTGTTCAGCAAGGGATGGCTAATGTTTTCGCCAATCACTTCGCCTAGCCAGCCAAATAAACTTTCGATGCCATCCATAAACGGTGCAGCCCAAGCAAATACCGCTTGGAAGACAACAAACATCATCACCGCAAGGCTGACTAAGCCGAATACAGGATGTAAAAAGATTTTATCGAGGAAGTCGGAGCGTTTGTCTTCTTGATCTACAAAGTGCACCACATCATGCAAAATGGTTTGAATCCGTTGATGCTGACTGCCTGTTAAGCCTGTCAATTCTGTCTGCGGAACAGCAAATTTGCCCTGATCTAAGGCATGCATTAAGTTTTGAATACCTGAATCACGCACTGCCACGGTTTCCACCACAGGTACACCCAAACGCTCAGACAATTTTTGCGTGTTGATTTGCATGCCACGACGACGCGCCTCATCCATCATGTTGAGTACCAACAAAATCGGACGACCCAGTGCAATCATTTCCAAAACCAAGCCCAAATGCAATTTCAGGTTGGTGGCATCCACGACACAAAGAAAGGCATCTTGCTGACCTTCTTCGGCTATTTTGCCTTGTACCACATCTCGAGTAATGGCTTCGTCGGGACTGGTGGCTTCTAAACTATAAGTTCCGGGCAAATCCAACACCCGCACCGCCTGTCCCGAAGGCAAGGTGAATTGCCCGACTTTACGCTCTACGGTCACGCCTGCGTAGTTGCCAACTTTTTGACGTGTCCCTGTCAAATGGTTAAATAAAGATGTTTTACCGCAGTTTGGATTCCCTACAAGTGCGATACGTAAGGCATCGCTCATGCGGACACCCCTTGTTCAATTTCAATGCGTTCAGCTTCTACTTTGCGCAAAGCAAAACGGGTAAATCCCACTTGAATCAAGATTGGATCACCACCAAAAATACCTTTGGTAATCACCTGCACCTGCGTACCCGGCACAAAACCCAGTGTTTCTAAGCGGTTTGCCACTAAGTCACTAAGGGATGTTCCACCATCGGCAGTACGTAATACCTGACGGATGATGGCTGTTTGTTTTGCTTTAAGTTCTGACAAACGCACCGTGAAATTCCTATACCATTTTGCACATTATAACATGCAAATGAGAACAATTAACAAATAAGGTCGACTTACATTTAAATGCTTTATATCACATCGACAGCCCTGCTGAATTGGATTAGAGTAGAAAATAACGCTGCTTATTATCGAATTTCTCAATTAATTTTGTGATTTCGCCTGTGATTCCTATGCTGAACAAAAAACCTCGTATTCCTGCTGCAATACAGATTCCAGAAGCTTTGAGCTTTTTGGAAGGCTATCGCAACGATTTAATCGCACAAAGTGTCAGCCCGCATACCCGCAATGCCTATCTGTCCGATTTAATTCAATGCAGCGACTATGTCAGCAAACCCATGCCTGAATGGAATCATGACGATATTTCAGATGTACTCATCGAACTTACCAAACAACAAAAAAGCCCCCGCTCTATTGCGCGCTGTCTGTCTGCACTACGTTCTTTTTATAAGTTTTTAAGAGAGCACAAACTGCGCTCTGACAACCCTGTTGCTGCGCATAAAACCCCAAAATTAGGTCGTGCCTTACCCAAAGATTTATCTGAAGCCGATGTTGAAGCCTTAATTCACGCTCCTGACATCAACACTGCACTCGGATTACGAGATCGTGCCATGCTTGAAGTCTTATATGCTTGCGGTTTACGAGTGACGGAATTGCTGAATTTACGTTTAGAATTAATCAACCTAAAACAAGGCTATTTACGAATTGTAGGTAAAGGCAATAAAGAGCGTTTGGTGCCTATGGGACAAGTCGCTTGTGAATGGATAGAAAAATATTTAACCGAGTCGCGTCCGCAACTGTATAAAAGTGCCACCGATTATCTATTTTTAACGGTGCATGGCGGCATTATGAGCCGACAAAATTTTTGGTATGCCATTAAACGCTATGCCCTGCAAGCAGGCATTCAAGCCGAGTTATCGCCACACACGTTAAGACATGCCTTTGCCACACACTTACTCAATCATGGGGCAGATTTACGTGTGGTACAAATGCTGCTCGGGCACAGCGATTTATCCACTACACAAATTTATACCCACGTTGCACAAATCCGTATGCAGCAATTGCATGCCCAACATCATCCACGGGCTTAAAAAAACAAAAACGACGTAGAAGCATAGGGTCTGTTGACACTTCATCTATGAACGTAAGCCATTTATGAAATGGCAACAGACCCTAACGATCACGAATATTTTTTGTTATGCTAACGCTCTATTTTTTATGCCAACAAGAAAGGGTTGTTTATGACATTTACCCGCTCGACACTTTTGATTGCCTGTTCACTGGCAAGTGCTTTTGCAATCACCGCATGTTCAAATGCAAACAATGAAGATAAAAAGCAAACCACACTCACCGCCAGTGCGCCTGCAACGGGTGAAGCATCAACCCTAATTGAACGCAATGCACAACAGCGTTTAAGTACAACCTTGCAGCAACATTTTAAAACTGCAGGTATCAACGCCAAAATTACCGACATTAAAGCCACTGAAGTTCCAAATTTATTTTGGGTGAGTCTTGAAGGCATGTCATCGGTCTATGCCACCAGTGATGGCAAATACATTATTCAGGGCGATGTGATCCGTTTAGGTGACAAAGAACTACATAACGTCAGTGAAAACCTGCAAGCAGGCGTGAACAAGAAAATTTTTGCTGAATTAAAACAGGAAGATTTATTGGTATTCCCTGCCAAAGGCAAAACCAAACACGTCATTTATGTATTTACCGATGTCAGCTGTCCATATTGCCATCGTCTACATGAACAAATGGATGAAATGAATGGTAAAGGCATTGAAGTCCGTTACATTGCTTGGCCGCGTGGTGAACAGCACATGCCTGCTATGGAAGCAATTTGGTGTAGCGAAGATCGTCACGCTGCCTTTAATCAGGTCATGAATGGCGCACAAATTGCACCTGCCAACTGTAAAAACCCTGTTCGTGCTCAGTATCAATTGGGCTTAAATATGGGCGTCAATGGCACACCTGCGATTTATAATGCCGAAGGCGTATATTTAGGCGGCTATCTGTCTACCGCTGAATTGATCAAGCGCTTAGACAAATAAAAATAGCGGATCTGTGGATGCTGCATCATCCCAATACACCAAGACGTAGCATCTATGAAGCCAATATAAATAACGATTTTTTATGCGTTATTTTACTTTTTTTTATACTGTGAAGATAAGTGAGATCTGCCCTAGAGTCAGCGCGTTTTTTTAGCTATGATCTAGGCTTGCTTAAAGTTATTAAAATATGGAGTGTGACGTGAAACCAGTTCGTCTGGCAATCCTCGGTCTTGGTACTGTGGGTGGTGGTGCCCTTAAACTATTAAAAGAAAATGCTGCTGAGATTAGACGTCGCACCGGTCGTGAAATTGAAATCACTTATGTGGGAACACGTCGTCCGCGTCCTGACCTAAACTTGCCTGAATCGGTCAAGCAAAGCTCCGACTTGATGGACATTGTCCGTCAACCCGATGTAGACGTGGTGGTTGAAGTGATGGGCGGTATTCACCCTGCTTATGACGTGATCATGGAAGCCATGAAGCACGGCAAACAAGTAGTGACAGCCAACAAAGCCCTACTTGCAGAACACGGCAATGAGCTATTTAAAGCAGCTGAAGACAATGCCGTACAAATTGCCTATGAAGCTGCGGTTGCAGGTGGTATTCCAATTATTAAAGTCATCCGTGAAGGTTTGGCTGCCAACAAAATTGAATGGTTGGCAGGCATCATCAACGGTACAGGCAACTTCATTTTAAGTGAAATGCGTGAAAAAGGTCGTGCATTTGAAGATGTACTGAAAGAAGCGCAAGAGTTAGGCTATGCCGAAGCCGATCCGACTTTTGACGTCGAAGGTATTGATGCTGCACACAAACTGACTATTTTGGCTTCATGTGCATTTGGTATTCCACTACAGTTTGACAAAGTCTTTACCGAAGGTATTGGCAAAGTGACCGCACAAGATGTGAAATATGCCGAAGAACTCGGTTTCCGCATCAAACACTTGGGGATTGCCCGTCGTACCGATAAAGGTATTGAATTGCGTGTTCACCCAACTTTAATTCCTGAAGAAGAATTGATTGCCAATGTTAATGGCGTGAAAAACGCGGTCTTGGTACAAGCCAATGCGGTTGGTCCAACGCTCTATTATGGCGCAGGTGCAGGTGCAGGCCCAACAGCCTCTGCAGTAGTTGCAGATGTCGTTGATATTGTCCGTGACATTTCTTATACCGAAGATGGCGCAGGTACAATTCCGCAATTGGCATTTGAAGCCTTAACCGACTTGCCAATTTTAAGCCGTGAAGAAATGACCACGGGTTACTACATTCGCATTAATGCCGAAGACCAAACTGGCGTACTTGCCGATGTAACCACCATTTTAAGCCGTGCGGGAATCAGTATTGATGCCATCATGCAGCAATCACGCTTAAAAGACCTTATTCCTATCGTGATTCTGACTGACCCAGTCCTAGAATCGAAAATGGATGAAGCGTTACAACAAATTCAAGCATTGCCAACCATTCATGGCGAAATTGTACGAATTCGTTTAGAATCGCTTGATAATTAATCGGGTGAAGGGGAGTATTTCCCCTTGCCAAGCTCTACACACAATTGGAACATCATCATGTCGAATGCCAATCGTTATACTGGTTTAGTTGACCGTTATCGTGACCGTTTACCAGTGTCTGCAACCACACGTGCAATCTCTCTAGGCGAAGGAAACACGCCACTGATTAAGCTTGAGAATATTCCACGCATTATTGGTAAAGATGTTGAAATTTATGTGAAGTATGAAGGCTTAAACCCGACAGGTTCATTTAAAGACCGTGGTATGACCATGGCAGTTACTAAAGCAGTTGAAGAAGGTTCAAAAGCCATTATCTGTGCATCTACAGGTAATACTTCTGCTGCTGCTGCTGCCTATGCTGCACGTGCAGGCATCAAAGCATTCGTTTTAATTCCTGAAGGCAAAATTGCCATGGGTAAAATGGCACAAGCGATGATGTACGGTGCCATCACCATGCAAATCCGCGGTAACTTTGACGATGGTATGCGTCTAGTTAAAGAAGTTGCTGACCAAGCACCTGTGACCATTGTGAACTCGATCAACCCTTACCGCCTACAAGGTCAAAAGACCATTGCGTATGAAATTGTAGATGAGTTAGGTCGTGCACCAGATTACCACTGCTTACCTGTAGGTAACGCAGGCAACATTACTGCACACTGGATGGGTTATACCGAAGCGGTTGCCAACCAATCTGCCGATCAATTCGAGCAAGTGGTCTATGACGCAGCAACGGACAAATTCACAGGTCCAAACCCTGAAGGCCGCCCAATCATGGTGGGTTATCAAGCGTCTGGCGCTGCGCCATTCTTACGTGGTGCGCCTGTAGAAAACCCTGAAACTGTTGCAACTGCAATTCGTATTGGTAACCCACAAAGCTGGAACCATGCCAAAGCCGTTGTACGCGATTCAGAAGGTTGGTTTGATGAGCTAACTGATGCTGAAATCTTAGAAGCACAACGCATGCTTTCAATGTATGAAGGCGTATTTGTTGAGCCTGCATCTGCTGCGTCTATTGGTGGTGCAATGCGCGACATCAAAGCAGGTAAAATCAAAGAAGGTTCTGTGATTGTATGTACCGTAACAGGTAACGGTCTGAAAGATCCTGACACTGCAATGAAACAATGTGCAGATGCGGTGATGCTCTCTATTGATGCTACAATGCAACAAGTAAAAGACTCTATCCTTTCAAACATGTAAGTTTTGAATCGTGATCAAAAAAACCTGCATTAGCAGGTTTTTTTGTATTTGGAATCATGCAACTTTAACGGAAGTTGAGTCATACGATTGATAACTCAACGCTCCAAGCTGAATGTGCTCTTAAATACGTTTAGGTAACTGGCTTGCCCAACTCATTAAGCGAGTTGCATCATTGGTACGTGCTTGTGAAGTATCTGCACCCAAAAGCACCACCACTGCAGGACGGTTATTCAAAGTGGTATGCATCACCACACAACGCCCTGCTTCATTGATATAGCCTGTTTTAGACAGATTAATATTCCAACCACCATTACGTACCAGTGCATTGGTATTGTTAGATTTTAAAACACGATAACCCAAGTTAAAGTCATAGGTTGGCGTGGTTGAGAATTGGCGAATCAAACCATATTGCGAAGCGGTGCTGACCAAAATACCCAAATCACGCGCAGAAGATACATTACGTGGGTCTAAGCCTGTTGCTTCGGTAAAACGGGTAGAATGCATGCCCAATTCACGCGCTTTAGCATTCATTGCGGCTACAAAGGCATTTTTCCCACCTGGATAAGTACGTGCCAACGCTGCTGCTGCAGGATTTTCAGATTTCATTAATGCAAACAGTAACGCTTCGGCACGGTTTAACTTGTCGCCCACACGCAAAGTTGAGCTTGAGTTTTTACCTGCTGCACCTGCAAAATCAATCGATTGCAAAGTGATTTGTTCAGACATATTCAAACGTGCATCAGAAGTCACCACGGCAGTCATCACCTTGGTCACAGATGCAATAGGTAATGCCACATTGGTATTTTTGCTATACAGCACTTCACCTGTTTGCGCATCCATCACCAAAGCCGCACGTGCATTAACTGATGGTTGGTTGCTATAAGCAGAGGTATCTAAAATACGGACTGTTTTAGGCGCAGTGGAAGCAGGTGCAACACCATTGCTACTACGCACTGTAGTGGTAATTTTCGTTGAACCTGGCGGAGTAGGTTCAGCAACATAGCTCTCTGGCGCAGCCTGAGCGCTCGCACTGGTACTTTCCAGATCACCATTTAAGAATTGATCGGCTTGCTCCGAAGACCAACTTAAGGTCGCCTGACCGTCGCTCCCAGAGGAAGGATTGATGACAAGTTCAGCAAAACTGACAGAACTTAGGCTGAACATCATAGATGCGACCAGCACATGCATGAACGACTTCTTAGAATTTTTCACGACTGCTTACTCAACTCAGGGAGGTAAGATACATTTGCGTATTACCTCAAATATGCCTTACATTTAAAAATACAACAATGAATCGTTTTTGACACCATATTGTGCAGAACTTTTCATTCTAGATTAAGAATAGCATTGCTAATTTTGTCGTTTCATTGCAAGCTAATTTTGCTTTATGTAACAAAAAAGATGATTTTTTCAAAGGGAGAGTGTAGGTGATCACAGTTTTAGTAGTCGACGATCATGAATTGGTACGTACTGGGATTTGCCGTATGCTCGAAGACCATGCCGATGTGCAGGTGATTGGACAAGCTGAATCGGGTGAAGAAGCGATTACCTTAGTGCGTCAGCATCATCCCAATGTGGTGTTGTTAGATGTGAACATGCCTGGGATTGGAGGCGTAGAAACCACACGTCGTCTATTGCAAACTGCACCAGACACTAAGGTCTTGGCGGTGAGTGGTTTGGCAGAAGAACCCTACCCTTCTTTATTGCTGAAAGCAGGTGCAAAAGGCTATATCACCAAAGGCGCACCTGTCAGTGAAATGGTACGTGCCATTAAAAAAGTCATGCAGGGCGGTAAATACTTCAGTGCCGACATTGCCGAACAACTGGCAAGTTCATACTTATCTGACACACAACAATCGCCTTTTGATAGTCTTTCAGAACGTGAAATGCAAGTGGCGATGATGGTGGTGAATTGTATTAGCGCACAGGAAATTGCCGATAAGTTGTTTGTCAGTGTAAAAACCGTAAATACCTATCGTTACCGTATTTTTGAAAAATTAAATATTGATAGTGATGTCAAACTGACTCACCTTGCCATTCGTTATGGACTGATTAAACCCTAAATTTTCAACGCTGTTGATGCACAAATAAGACCTTTACGATATGCCAGATTTAAAACAACATTCTGAGTTAAATCAGTATCATCTTGGCATGTGGTATGGTACTTACCGACTGCTGATTGCCTTTTGTTTGCTGCTGATTACCCTACTCACCTTTCAGCAGCTTGGCACACAATATCAGCACCCGGGTTTATATCTATACACCTTGGTCTGCTATTTTATTTTTAGCTGCCTGCAACTGATCAGCTATAAATATATTCCTTTTAAAAGCACGCAACAACTGACCCTGTTTTTTGCAGTCGATATTATCGCGCTCAGTAGCCTGACTTTTGCCAGCGATGGCCCTAATTTATATTTAAGTCTGCTGTTTGCGATCACGATTTTTGCAGCATCACTCTTGCTGCAAAAGCGTAAAGCCTTAGCCATTACCCTCATCGCGATGATTATGGTGATTTACCAACACTTTGTTGGGAGTTTGCTGGACTTTTCATCGCTAAATAATATTGGTCAAAGTGCGCTATTGGCATTTTTATTTTGGGTGGTTTATGGCAGTGGACGTATTGCAGTACGGCGTTTCCAAATTTTAGAAAATCTAAATTTTTCGCAATCTTTGGAATTAAACCGCCTACAAAATATCAACCGTTATATTTTAGAACAAACCGAAATGGGCTATTTGGTTTTAGATGAAAATTGCTATGTCGTCCTCAGCAACCCTGCAGCCTGTCATCTGTTGGGGATTCATCCTAAATATGCGCACGCGACCTATCCATTGTATAAAATTCAGCCCGATTTATTTGATCTGTTCAAATTTGATCAATTGCAAGATGGAGAAAAATTTCAATTCGAGTCGCAACTAAGTCATTTTCATGTGCATATTCAGGTACAAAAACTCAAAGTGCCACATCAAACGCTGACTTTATTGGCGCTGCAGGATGGACGTAAAATCAATCAGCAAGTCCAGCAACTCAAATTAGCCGCCTTAGGACAACTCTCTGCCAGTATTGCGCACGAAATTCGCAACCCGTTGGCAGCCATTGTACAAGCCAACAATTTATTTACAGGCAGTGATGCTGCACAGCAACAATTGCTGTCGGACATGATCAGCAAACAAGCGACACGGATTGATAAGATTATTCACGACACGCTGAGTATGGTCAAAAATAAACAAACCACGCCTGTCGCGATTCAGCTCAATCAATTTTTGCCACAATTCATTCAGGAAGATTTACCTGATGCAGCGAGTCAAATTCAGCTTACACTGACCGAACCACTGAGCATCCAGTTTGATGAATCACAGTTTCGCCAAGTGCTGATTAACCTGATTCGTAACGCCATTCGACACAATGCTGCACAGCAGCCCATTGAGATTACGGTCTACCCGCAAACAACTTATATTTATATTGATGTGCGGGATTTTGGTGCAGGTGTCGCCAGTCAAGATCTCCTCTATCTGTTCCAGCCATTTTTCAGTACCGAAATCAATGGAACTGGTTTAGGATTGTATCTATCGCATAGTTTTTGCGAGGCGAATCAAGCCAAGCTGAGCTATGTAGAACAAGAACAAGGCGCATGTTTCAGGATGAAATGTCTACGTGCCATTGAATAAACGCGATTGATATTGGATCAATCTTGTTGCTGTGGTTTTGATTTAATTTTGTGTGGTTTTGGGGAAAATATGCACGCTGTTCAACCTTTGGTTTTATTGGTCGATGACGAAGAAGACCTTTGTACCCTCATGCAGATGACTTTGGCACGTATGGGGATTCAAACCCATGTCGCGTATCGTTTAGTGCAAGCCAAGCAGTTATTGGCAGAACATCAGTACGATGCTTGCTTAACCGACTTAAACCTGCCCGATGGCAATGGCTTGCAACTGGTTGAATGGATTTCCGAACAATATCCGAATGTGCCTGTTGCCGTATTGACCGCTTACGGCAATATGGATATTGCGATTGCTGCTTTAAAAGCAGGTGCATTTGACTTTGTCAGCAAGCCTGTCAATCAAATACATTTACAGCAACTCCTTGAAAAAGCACTGAATAAACCTTTCGACACCACCGATCATCACAGCCAAGATCAGCTTGAATATAAAATGTTGATTGGGCAGTCTTTGCCTATTCAACAATTGCGCAGCACCATCAAAAAAATTGCGCGCTCGCAAGCGCCTGTATTTATTACAGGCGAATCGGGTACGGGGAAAGAAGTTGTCGCCAATTTGGTTCACCGTTTAAGTAACCGCAACGAAGGACCATTTATTGCAATTAACTGTGGTGCAATCCCCACCGAACTCATGGAAAGCGAGCTATTTGGACACAAAAAAGGTAGCTTTACAGGAGCGACTCAAGACAAACAAGGTCTGATTCAATCTGCACATGGTGGCAGCTTATTTTTAGATGAAATTGCCGAACTGCCACTGAGCATGCAAGTCAAACTGCTGCGTGCCGTTCAGGAAAAGCGCATCCGTCCTGTGGGTTCAGATAGTGAAATTGATGTCGATTTTCGTGTGATCAGCGCCAGTCATCAGGACTTAGAAAGTTTGGTTCAGCAAGGACGTTTCCGTCAGGATTTATTCTTCCGTATTCACGTGATGGATTTGGTCTTGCCTGCCTTGCGTGAACGTGGACAAGATATTCTGTTATTGGCAGACCACTTCATTCAAAAAGTTGCACAAGAATGGGACATTCCTGCCAAACAACTGACACCTCGTGCCCAGCAATTTTTATTAGAACAGTACTATCCGGGTAATGTGCGTGAGTTACGCAATATTATTGAACGTGCCATTACCCTGAGTGATGATGATGTTATTGATCTCAAACACTTACAAACCGCACCCTTGCGCCAATTCAGTATGAGCAATACAGCAACCACTGAATCACAACCTACAGCAGAAACACCACAGCAGATCGTGACAGATGTATTGCTGACAGGACGCAAACTGCCTGAAGAAGGTTTAGAAGCCTACTTGGAAAAAGTAGAAAAAGACATTTTACTGAATGCGCTGCACCTGACCCACTGGAACCGTACGTTGGCAGCAAAAAAATTGGGCATGTCTTTCCGTTCTTTGCGCTATCGTCTGAAAAAGTTTGGATTAGATACTGAAGATGAGTAAACGCTAAACAATGAAGACTGTCTAAAAATACGTGTTACTCAGATGAGACTTAACGGCGGCTCAGCAGTAAATCTGCCACATGCTCAAGATAAGCCTCTTCTTTCATTTCAGGACTTTGAATATATTGCTGATTCGGCTGAATCCCAACCCCTTCAATCATTTGCTCGCGTGGGGTGTAATAATGCGAAACCGTCATTTGTAAGGCAGCACCATCGCTAAGTGGGAACAGCTTTTGCACCACCCCCTTGCCATAACTTTTTTCGCCCATCACCCAAGCGCGTGAATGGTCTTTTAAAGCACCGGTAAAGACTTCTGCCGCAGATGCAGAGCGATGATTAATCAGTACTCCGACTTTTAAATTTTGAAATTCAAAGCTAGGTAACGCCTGAAATTGTTGATCGCCTTCAGAACGACTTTTGGTCGATACAATCACACCCTGATTTAAAAATAAATCGGCAGATTCCACCGCAGCAGACAGTAAGCCTCCTGGGTTATTACGCAGATCAATCAATACGGCTTTTAAGCGTGGCGTGCTATGTTCTTCAATTAAGCGTTTAATTTCATTGGCGGTGTCTTGCTGAAACACACGTACTTTTAACAACAAGACCTGATTAGAAAGCATCTGCGCCTGAATATCGGTTTCTACTTTTTTGTTGCGTACCAACATAATTTCAGGCTGATTGGCTGCACGTTGTACGCTTACAGTCGATCCCACTGAGCCTGTGAGCAGGTTATTGACCTGATCTGCACTCAGCTTTTTCAGTTCTTGGTTATCAATTTTAAATAGGCTGTCGCCATTCTTCAGCCCTTGTTTAGCCGAGTCGGCATTGGCACTTAAATTTTGAATGACCCAATGTTGCTGGGCAGCGTCATAGCGCAAAGTAAAATCAACCGAGGCCAAGTCGCCTTCGGTATATTGTAAAAGTTGTTTATATTCTTCAGCAGTTAAATAGCGTGAATAACGATCTAAACCGCTCACCAAGCCACGAATGGCTTGCTGAAACAAGGCATCATCACTTTTTTCAGTCACATAGTTGTCTTTGACAATGCCATAGATTTGCACAAATTCCTGTATCGACTCTACAGGCACATCGACATAGTCCTGTTGTAGTGTAGGGCCATCTAACTCCAAATCTGGCGCAGCCCAAACACTCGAATGACTGGCACACAACACGCTTGCCAACACAACCGCATAAATTTTGTGAGCCGTCATTCCATCATCTACCTGTCTCGAGGGTTATGCCTGTAGGCGAATTAAGTTGCGACCTTGCATATCTGCTGGCACTGGCAATTGCATCAAATTCAATAAAGTTGGTGCAACATCTGCCAACACACCACCTTCCAAAATGGTGGCCTGAGTTGGGCCTACATAAATGAATGGCACCAATTCAGTGGTGTGCTGAGTATGTACCTGACCACTGTCATAGTCTTGCATTTGCTCGACGTTACCATGATCAGCTGTAATAATCATGTGACCTTGTTTCGCCATCACCGCTTCATAAACGCGACCCAAACAGGTATCTACTGCTTCCACTGCTTTGACAGCTGCATCAAACACACCAGTATGACCGACCATATCGCCATTGGCATAGTTCACCACCAACAAATCATATTCACCTGAATTAATGGCTGCAACCAGTTCATCAGTCACTTCATAAGCGCTCATTTCAGGTTTTAAGTCGTAGGTTGCTACGTTTGGCGATGGAATCAGGATACGTTTTTCACCCGGATATTCATCTTCACGACCACCACTAAAGAAGAACGTCACGTG
This sequence comes from Acinetobacter sp. YH01004, assembly GCF_013420455.1. Lineage (NCBI taxonomy): Bacteria > Pseudomonadati > Pseudomonadota > Gammaproteobacteria > Moraxellales > Moraxellaceae > Acinetobacter > Acinetobacter sp. YH01004. The sequence goes on along the minus strand of NZ_VOXZ01000012.1, from coordinate 43,875 downwards.
TGCGTATTTTTCAGTTTCAGCAATACGCAATTGTGTTTTGCCCAAGTCTGATAAATATTCACCAATCGAGTTTTTCAAATCTTCTGGCATGTACGCCACTGGCGCAGCAATGCTGGCTTGATAACGGGTCAGCATCACAAATTTAGACAATTGCGGCACAACTTTACGTTCAAAACCAGCAAAATCCTGTTCCACAAAGGCTTTAGTCAATTCACGTGCACGGTCAGCACGGAAGTTCATAAACACCACGCTGTCGCCATCTTGAATTTTGGCAATTTCATCAATACGGGTGGCTTTAACAAACTCGTCGCTTTCATCTGCCGCATAAGCCGCTGCCAAGCCTTCAACCGCAGTTGCCGCAGTGCGTACTGCCTCACCTTCGGTAAGTAGACGATAGGCTTGTTCTACACGATCCCAACGGTTGTCACGATCCATCGCATAGTAGCGACCAATCAGGCTGGCAATACGACCTTGATTTGGATATTGTGCAAATAATGCGTCCAGTTTTTCCAAAGAAGGCTGCGCGCTTTTTGGTGGCGTATCACGGCCATCTAAAAAGGCATGTAGATAAACTTTTGCACCACGTTTTAATGCCAATTCTGCCATCGCCACGATATGATCTTCATGCGAATGCACACCGCCTTCAGACAATAAACCAAGCAGATGCACTGCACCGTTGGCTGCTTTGGCTTTTTCTACCGCATCGACCAACACTTCATGTTCAAAGAAAGCGCCTGTACGAATGTCTTTGGTAATACGGGTAAAGTCTTGGTACAACACACGTCCTGCACCCAAGTTCATGTGACCAACTTCAGAGTTACCCATTTGACCATCTGGCAAGCCCACATCTTCACCTGAACCAGAGATCAAACCATGCGGATGCTTTTCCTGCATAGCAGTCAAATTTGGTCGTTTCGCTGCTAAAAACGCGTTGTCTTCGACCGCTTCGCGATGACCCACACCATCCATAATCACCAATACGTGAGGGATTTTGCCAGCAGTTGCATCCGCCATAATCAATACTCTTTTTCGTCTACAAATTAATCATGCTATCTTAACGAATTTTGCGTCAAGACTCTATGTTCAGAAGATGGTTTCCGCCACTGATTCAGATAGGTTTACCCAATCACACGGAAAAAGCAGCAGCATCGGCCCGCACTTAACGCGCACGATGCAGTAAGTAACCACCGATTAACGCGCACGATGCAGTAAGTAACCGCCGATGACAAACATTAAAATAATAGGGATAAATACGAACCACGCAGGCGATGGTGCATAGACCAAGCTGGCATAGCCCAAGAAATCCTGTAAATAAAAGAAGGTTAAGCCGACAAATAAAGCAATCACCAAACGGAAACCCATAGATTGCTGACGTAACGGCCCAAAAATAAAGGAGCAAGCAATCACCACCAAAGCAATCAGCGCAAAGGGTGCACCAAGTTTTTGCCAGAACGCCAGTTGGTAGGTTTTGGGTACTTGGCTGTATTCATGCATATAACTCATGAAACTGACCAATTGACTTGGGGATAAATCTTCAGGGTCGATGGTGACCATGTGCACATATTTCGGTTGCAATGCTAAAGCCAAAGCCTGTTCGCTGTTTTTAGCTAAAGTCGCGTTGCCCGCCTGCAAAATATCCATCTGTTCAGTTTGATTGAGCAACCAACTACCGTCTTTAACAAACTGTCCCTGATCTGCAGACAATGTACCACGCAAGCGATAATTATCATCAAAATCGACCACTTGTACATTTTTGAGCTGCCCTTGGGCATTGGCGTAGTCAATATAAATAAAACGATTGCCTTCGCGCGACCAATAGCCACGAACTTCACCCAGCTCAGCGACGCTACGGTGACTTTTAACACTTTTGGCTTGTTCATTGGTGTATGGAATCACCCATTCACTGAGCACAAAAGACAGCAGTACCAATACCATGGCGGAACGAATCACCCATCCCACAATACGCCACAGGCTAATCCCTGCAGAACGCATCACAATCAATTCGCTGTTGGATGCCAACGTACCCAAGCCTAACACTGCGCCAATCAAGGCAGAAATCGGCAAAATTTCATAGAGATAATTTGGCGCACCCCACAATACATACAGCAATGCCTGCCATGCACTATAGTTTTCATTGAGTGAACCCAATTCGCCTAAATAGGTAAACAACACCTGCAAACCAGACAAAATTGCCGTTGCACCAAACATAGCCAGTGCAGTGGTCTTGGTGACGTGTTTTGCAACTATACGACGTGCCAACATCTTAAGACCTCACTCGCTGAATTTGCTGCTTAATTTTAGGTGCTAGTTTTTGTTTACGTGAGAACAAGGCTGCCGCAATCGCATAAGCCAACAACACCAACGGATAAGCAATCATGCCCATTTCTTGTTTGCTGATACGGGTTTTAACCGCCATGAGCGCCACAATCAAACTGGCGAAAATTAACAAGGCAGGAAACAGTTTTAAATAACGCCCCTGACGCGGACTAACTTCTGACAATGCCACGGCTAAAAACAACGCCACCACAATCGCAAAAGGCACAAAAATACGCCATCCCAGTTCACTTGCGACCACAGGGTCTGCACGGTTTTTCCAAAGTTGCGAGGTGGTTAAGGCTTCTACTTCGGCACTTTCAAATTTAGCTTCTTTGTCATTCTCTAAACGTAAACGATAACTTTGGAATTCTGCCTGTGAATATTTGGCTGTGCCCGGAAATATTTCATAACGACGCCCTTCGACCAAATCCACCACATTGGCAGGATCATTTTCCAGCTCTACCCGTGTCGCTTCTTTTGCCAGAATCATGACATCAGGACGACCTGCTTTTTCTGCACGTTGATAGAAGAAAATATCTTTCAGGTTTTTACGATCTTCAGATAGATCACCTGCGTAAATGGTATATGGCCCTGAAGAAATAAACTCTTTGGGTCGCACCAAATCAAAACCTGTGCGTACCGCCTGACTGGTGGTCAATGCTTCAAACTGACGCAATCCCCACGGTGATGCCCACAGCATTAAAAAGCCTTGGACAATTAGAAATACCAGCGTCATTGGCACCAATAAACGTGCCAATTGATGCCGACTCACGCCACTGCTGTTGAGCACTGCCATTTCATGGTCGACATATAAACGACCAAATACCAACATCAAGCCAATAAAGAAACCCAAAGGTAAGATCAGCGTCAAGAATTCAGGCAAGCGATAGCCAATGATGCTGAATAAAATACTCGCATCCAAACGCCCTTGTGCCGCCACGCCAAAATACTTGATCAAGCGACCACCCATCATGATCAAAGTCAGTAAGGCAATCACAACCAAGGATGTCGACACAACTTGCTTGACCAAATAACGCCGAATAATCAAATTATTTCTTCCAAAATGTGAGGGAATCCAATTCGCGTTAGTTTACCTGAATGTTGAAAATATAAAACCTATCGCCTTGTTATACATTGAAACTCGACGCATAAAAATGTTTCAATGGTTGCATAGTTTGCACATTTAGATAGGCATAAAATCCAGTGATTAAATTTAGCTTAAGTCCCGCATTCCAAGAACACAGCGCGAGTGAATCTTTGTCAATTTTAGTGGCTGCAGAACAGGTGCCACAGGCAACTGCTGCTTATCAAATCAAGGATTTAGACAGCATTATTCAAGCGACACAATTTAAAGCAGGCTTTAATGAAAGTTTAAGTTTGGTGGCTAGCGTTGTTGAATGCGCCAATAGCAACCTGATCGGTTTGGGTAAAACCGAAGAATTACCAGCCGCAAAGCTGGCAAAAATTGCACAAAGCATTATCAAATCTTCACAAAAAAAATTTAAACAGATCAGCATTGACTTGTCTGCCCTGCCTAGCGAGCTGCATTATGTATTTGCACTCAGCCTGACCCAAGCAGCCTATGCTTTTGATGAATACAAAAGCAAAAAGAATGAATTTCAGCTTGAACAAATCCATTTCATTGCCAATAACAGCCCACTCAGCGCAGATCAACTTCAATTGATTGAAGCCATGCAATCGGGTCAAAACATGGCACGTGACTTGGGCAACCGTCCGGGCAACATTTGTTTCCCTGAATATTTGGCAGAACAAGCTCAAGCACTTGCGGCAGAATATCCAGACCTACTCAAAGTCACCATTTTAGATGAAGCAGAAATGGCAGAATTAGGCATGGGCGCTTTCCTTGCAGTCAGTCAAGGTTCAGATCGTCCAGGGCGCATTATTAGCCTCGAATATCAAGCACAGCGTGATGAAGCACCTGTGGTATTGGTCGGCAAAGGGATTACTTTCGATACTGGCGGCATTTCACTCAAACCCGGCTTAGGGATGGATGAAATGAAATTTGATATGTGTGGTTCTGCTTCAGTTTTAGGCACCATGCGCGCGCTATGTGAAGCACGTTTACCTATCCATGTGGTCGGCACGATTGCCGCTGCAGAAAATATGCCGTCAGGCAAAGCCACTCGCCCGGGTGATATTGTGACCAGTATGAGCGGCCAAACCATCGAAATTTTAAATACCGATGCCGAAGGTCGTTTGGTGCTGTGCGATACCCTAACCTATGTGAAACGCTTCAACCCTGCTTTGGTGATTGATATTGCGACTTTAACAGGCGCTTGCGTGGTTGCACTCGGTTCGGTACTGACAGGCATGTTTACCCCAGATGATGAACTTGCGGCGGAATTGGATGCTGCGGGACACACTGCATTTGACCGTGTATGGCGTATGCCCGTGATTGACGATTACCAAGAACAACTGGATTCACCATTTGCCGATATTGGCAATATTGGTGGGCCTAAAGCAGGTTCAGTTACTGCAGCATGCTTCTTGCAACGCTTTACCCGTGACTATCGCTGGGCGCATCTAGACATTGCAGGCACTGCATGGAATTCAGGCAGCAATAAAGGCGCAACAGGTCGTCCTGTACCGTTATTGATGCAGTTCCTCGCACAACGTGCAAGCAATAATGGCTAAAGTTAGCTTTTATTTGTTTGAAAAAAGTCCTGAACGGCAAGTGGAAAGCACTTGCCGTTTATGCCGCAAAATTTTGCGGCAGCAGGCACGCATTTGGCTGCATTGCCCTGATCCAGAGTTACAGCAAATATTGGATGAGCGTCTGTGGAGTTTTGATGCCAGCAGTTTTATTCCGCATGGCATTAACCAAACACAGGCCAGCGTATGTATTTCTGCCGAATTACCGCAGCAATCGGACTGGATTATGTTTAATTTTAACAGTCAGGCACTTGAAGCCTATGCAAAATTTAGTCACATTATTGAGATTATTGAAAATCACGAAGCAGCTAAAGTGCTTGGACGTGAAAAATTTAAACAATATCGACGTTTGGGCATAGAACCACAGACGTTTAAGCTTTAATTTTAAAACGTTTTTTTAAAAATACTGCTCAAAATAAGGAGAGATGCGGTGACTTTAAATGTCGGCTCAGATTTTAAACAGCGCTGGTTAACCGCGCCTCAGGCTGTGCGCCAGACATTTATGGATGATCTGCATCGAATTTGTGAGGTCTTGCAACCTGAAACGCAATTACACAACTGGATTGCAGAAGATCAGCGCGCTCAGCAACAATCACAGGAAAAAATTGAACAAGCCTATGCTGACCTGAAAGCACGTTTGATTGAAGAAGCACGGCAACGTCGCCAATTGGCACTCGAACTCAAATTAGAACAGCAACGTGCAGAACAAGCCGCTTATGCTGCACAGCTACAGCAAGATGAAGCGCAACGCTTTGCAGAACAAACTCAAGCACTTGAGTTGATGCGTCAAAGTCTGGATCAGGAAATTTCAAACTATACTGCACGTTATGAGCAAAATCCTGAATTACCTGCAGTGACTTTTAATCAAGCCGCAACTGCGGTAAGTGATGATCAAATTGTTTCTGAACTTGAAAGTGTACGTTTGCGTTTAGAGCTAGAAGCCGAAACTCAAATTGAGCAGGCGGTAACGATCTTTCGTGCGCGACTACATGCTGCAGCCCAAGAAGAAATTGACTATATCTTAAAAAATTCAAATTTTTCTAAAGAATAATTTTACTTTTTATCCCCAATTAGCCCAAAGTCTTAAGCCCAATGTCATCAAAATGAAATAATTTTGTCACATGATAGTCATCCAGAAAAAGTTGAATTTTCAACTTTCATCTCCTTTAATGACTTTTGCAATCATGGGTTTCAAATGGATATCTTGACGAAAATTTCAGGCAAAATCGACCATCTTAATACGGGCGAACAGTGGAGTATTCGTGCTCAGGATTTATGGATCAGTCGTGCAGATTTCCAATCATTAAGCATGTACTTGTCTAAAGAAGCGGAAAAGGGGGAGTTTTCAATTCAAAGTAACGATACTTTTAGCCCGCGCTTGGGTGGCACAGAATTAATTGTCACCAAACACTAAAACTGAACAATATCAAAAGTCCACACGGTGGGCTTTTTTTGTGGCCATCAATCCACTTTTTTAGTTATCGCGGTGGATTTAGAATAAGAAAATAGAAAAAATGAGGAATTAAATCCAATCACCCAACCAAGACAAAATATTACCCAAGCCATAACCTATTGCCATTAAAGAAAAAATCCATACGGCAGCACCCACCACATTATAAAAACTAAAGGTCGCCAAAGGCATGTGCCCTGACCCTGCAGCAAATGGTGCAAATGAACGAACAAACGGTATAAAACGCGCCATTAAAATAGTTTTGCCACCATGTTTCATAAAATAATGGTTGGTTTTGACAATATATTCAGGTTTGAAATAACGTGAATGTTGATGAAAATACTTCACCCCTAGAATTCGTCCAGTGTAATAGTTGACGCTATATCCCAAGACCGCAGCGACAAAAAGTAAAATCCCCATATAGTGCAAATGCACCACATCGGTGGTGGAACACAAGGCACCAATTGCGATCAGCAAACTATCGCCTGGTAAAAAGAACATGAACACAGAACCTGTTTCTGCAAAAATAATCAGAAACAAAATGGCATAGATCCACAGACCATAATTATCGAGTAATAATGGCAGCCAGTGTTCCAAATTCATTAAAAAATCAATCATCTACATTAAACCAAAGGGGTGTTTATGATGAAAAAAACATCTTTATCTTTTTAATTATCCCTAAAAACAAAAAAACAGTCTAATTTTTCAATCAGACTGTTTAAATTTCATTCGGCTCTGTGCTTATTTTAAAAAGCCATTTTCAGCCAAGAATTCCATGCTAATTTTAGATTGCTGCGTAGTTTCTGCAGCTTTATCACCCAAGAGCAAACGCTCAATATAACGCGCCAAGACATCCACTTCCAAATTGACCTTGCTGCCAACTTTCCATGTGCCAATATTGGTACGCTCTGCCGTGTGTGGAATTAAATTCAGACTGATAACACTGCCGCGTAAATGGTTAATGGTCAGGCTGATGCCATCGACGGTCACCGAACCTTTTTCTGCCAAATATTTGGCAATTTCTGCAGGTGCAGTCACTTCATAGTAAATTGAACGTGCATCTTCACGTACCAGCGTAATTTCACCGACTGCATCAACATGGCCACTTACGATATGTCCACCAAAACGTGTGGTCGGCAACATGGCTTTTTCGACATTGACAGGCTGACCCACTTTCCATGTGCCTAAAGTGGTACGGTTCAAACTTTCACGGGACACATCTGCGGCATACCAATTGTCGCCCCACTCGATCACAGTCAGGCAAATACCATTGGTGGCAATTGAATCCCCCAAATGCACATCCGACATATCCAAATCGGTCTGAATACGCAAACGTACATCACCGCCCACACTTTGCAGGCTTTCTACTTTACCTAAACTTTCAATAATGCCTGTAAACATAATCTTTTCTCTCATTCACTGAGGATTTGTGGATTTACCACAACGCCAATTGGGTACTCACACCTGAGGTATCTACACCACCCAATTCTGCAAAATGGTAAAGTTGCCCTAACAACTGGCGAATAGGTGGGCCTGACTTGGCATGCGTATCGGTAATCACAATAAATTCCAGCACGCGCGCACGCTCGGACTGACGCTGTTTACTCACGCGATAACGCGGAACATCTTGCGTCAATAACGTCACTCGACCGCGTTTTAAATTGGCTTGCAACAAGTCTGTGGCACTAATATTACCATCGGTAGAATAACTGGTCAGAATAAAACGTGCATTAATGGTGTCCAATAAGGTTTCATACGCCTCTTTGGCGTACTTAGATGAGTTGTATGGACTTGGACGTTCTTTGCGCCATGCACGGTCAATACCACTTTTAAAGCCTTTGGTGTCTGGGGTTGGTAAATCGACCTGATCCCACAAGGTTAAGGCATTTAAGACATGATAGTTACTGCTATAAGCATGTTGATTATACGGTGGGTCTAAATAAGCCACATCCACCTCAAAACCACTCATTTGATTGGCAAGATGCTGTGCATCGACACACCACATTTCTGCAGCAGGTTTATTTGGTTCACCAATGTCACAAAAACGACTTGGCGTGAGCCACAATAATGATTCTATTCGTTCGAGTGCAGTTTGAGTTTTGCCACCCCAGCCGTGGTGGAAGCTTTTAAACACCCCACTGGTATTACTGACAAAACTGGCAGAGTACAACAACGGCGCCAACAATGCCGACATCTCAACATCATCAATGGCACCCTGCGCTTGCCACGTAGCAATTTGCTGACGAATCGCATCTATGCGCATACCGTTACGACGTTTAAAGAATAAACGGTCACGACTTGGGTCATAAATTTCGTCATTGCGCGGACACAAATTATGCGTCACCCAGCCTTTGACTTCAGGCAAACGGTTCAAATAATCAATGGCTTTTTGATAGCCGCCTAATTCTTTAAACGCAGGTGCTTCAGTGCAGGCCAAAATCGCATGGTTTAAGGCATGGCTGTACGGTTCCCAGTCATTGGCAATTACCCGATAACCATTTTGGCGCGCCAAACGTGATACCACCCCTGAGCCTGCAAAAAAGTCGGCAAAAATTGGGGCACGACCATCTTTAGGATGTAGCGTTCCTGTCTGTTCAAGGGCTTCTAAAATCAGATGCAGTAAACGGCGTTTATTGCCCAAATAAGGCACCAATTGATGAAATAAGTATTCATCAGTGGTGCGTGCCGCATGACGACGTTTGTGATAAACCGTTGACTCTGAACTCATAGTGTCTCTTGAGAAGGAATTAACCTAAGGCGCACGTCATCACCCAATTGAGTGACGTCGCAAAGTTTAAATCGAAGTTGCTCTGCCATACGTTCAAATTCTGCATTAAACATGGCACGTGCTGATTGCCCTAATAATGTAGGCGCCACATAACTAATGACTTCATCGACCAAGCCTTCCTGCAAGAAAGCGGTAGATAAAGTTGCGCCTGCCTCAACCAGTACATCATAAATTTGATGCTGTTTGACCAGTTCAGCCAGCAAGCTTGCCAAAGGCTGTACCGCCAATTGTATCACGCCTAAGGCTGCCAACTCTGCACGATACGGCCCCATCACCATCACGGTTTCAGGTTGCTGCAGAATTTGTGCAGTCAGCGCTAACCGCCCCTGACGGTCTAAAATAATCCGTTTTGGCTGTACCACATTGTGAAGATCATCCACTGCCAACTGACGTACATTGAGCAGACAGTCATCGGCCAGTACCGTATCAACACCCGTAATGACCGCTGCAGAAATTGCACGCCAATGTTGCACATCTGCACGTGCTGCTGCCCCTGTAATCCATTTGGATTCACCCGAGGCCATGGCCGTGCGACCATCCAAACTGGAGGCAATTTTTAAACGCACATAAGGCATACCTGTAGCCATAGCTTTTAAAAAGCCTGAATTTAACTGCGCTGCTTCGGCTTCTGCCACGCCCACACTAACCTGAATACCTGCATCCTGTAGAATCTGAACACCTTTACCTGCCACCAATGGATTTGGGTCTGGACAAGCCACAACCACTTTGGCCACGCCTGCATCGACCAAGGCTTTGGCACATGGTGGTGTGCGCCCATAGTGTGCACAAGGTTCCAAAGTCACATAAGCAGTTGCACCCTGCGCTTGTTCAGCGGCCTGACGCAAAGCAAAGACTTCGGCATGTGGCTGTCCTGCACGAGGATGGAAACCTTCGCCCAATAATTGGGCATCTTTAACAATAACGCAGCCCACGTTCGGATTTGGCTTGGTGCTGTATTGCCCCAAACGTGCCAGTTCAATGGCACGACGCATCCAAAAAAGATCATCAGGTTGCGCGTCAGTATTGAGTTCAGTCATGGATGATGGATGCTGTGGAATAGATGCTGGCATTGCGCTTTATTGCTCACGCGACTGCATTTGTTCAATTTGGCGACGGAATGCTTCGACATCCTGAAAGTCTTGATACACCGAGGCAAAACGTACATAAGCGACATGATCCAATGCAAATAAAGCCTGCATAACAACCTCACCAATGGTACGTGATTTCACATCACGCTCTCCCAAACGGCGAATTTGTAATTGGATGTCGCTGAGTACAGTTTCGATTTGCTCTTGGGTCACAGGACGTTTTTGCAAAGCATGCATTAACGAGCGACGCAACTTGGCTTCATCGAAAGGCTCACTTTTACCATCAGATTTAATCACCCGTGGCATGACCACTTCATAACTTTCAAAGGTGGTAAAGCGTTCACCACAGCCAATACACTCACGACGTCGGCGAATTTGGCAGCCTTCTGCCGCCAAACGTGAGTCAATCACTTTACTGTCTGCAGTGTTGCAAAATGGACAATGCATAGCGGTTTAATTGCACAAATTTGAATGAAAATGCAGTGTAGCAAAATTTCCAAACTTTGTAGAGTTTTACGCAACATATAGAAAAAAAACAGCCCCGAAGGGCTGTTTTACACAATATATTGATTATGTGCTGTCTGGATTATTCTACACGTTCACCATGTTGGCTTAAGTCGAGTCCCATACGCTCATCTTCTGCAGCCACACGAATACCGATGGTTAGATCAATTACTTTTAAGATGATGAAAGTCAGTACAGCAGAGTAAGCAATGGTCGCTAACACACCTTCAACTTGCACCCAAAGTTGGCTCATTAGGTTGCTTGGTGCAGCATCGCCCATAATAAACTCGCTGGCAAAGAAGGCTGTTAAAATTGCACCGACAATACCACCTACACCATGTAGTCCAAAGGCATCTAGAGAATCATCGGCTTTCAAGGCGCGTTTTAAGGCAGTAATACCCCAGAAACAGACCACACCACCAATTAAACCCATCGCTAATGCACCACCAACAGTCACAAAACCTGCTGCTGGAGTAATCACCACCAAACCTGCTACTGCACCCGATGCAGCACCTAATACCGAACCTTTACCACGTACCAGTTTTTCTGCTACAAGCCATGCAATTGCTGCGGCTGCGGCTGCCACTTGAGTCACAACTAAGGCGTAACCCGCTGCACCATTCGCGCCTAAAGCAGAACCACCGTTGAAACCGAACCAGCCCACCCAGAGTAAACTTGCACCCAGTACAGTCAAAGTTAGGTTGTGCGGAGCCATAGATTCACGGCCCAAGCCCATACGTTTACCCAACATGTATGCAGCAACCAAACCTGCAACACCCGAGTTAATATGAACAACAGTACCACCAGCAAAGTCGAGTGCACCATCATTGCCTAACCAGCCGCCACCCCATACCCAGTGGGTAATTGGTGCATAGACCACGACCACCCAAATCGCGATAAAGGCAACAAAGGCACCAAACTTCATTCGTTCTGCAATTGAACCACTGATAATTGCCACAGTAATGATGGCAAAGGTCATTTGAAATATCACAAATAGAATTTCAGGAATACTGCCACTGAGCGCATCGGTACCAATGCCTGCCAGCATGACTTTGTCTAGACCACCAATAAAGGCATTACCTTCACCAAAAGCCAAACTATAGCCCACTGCCACCCAGGCAATACTGACCACGGCTGCTGCTACAAAGCTATAAGCCATAGTATTGAGTACGTTTTTCTTGCGTACCATACCGCCATAAAATAGTGCCAAACCAGGAATGGTCATGAGTAAAACTAAAGCAGTCGAAACTAAAATCCAAGCCGTATCGCCTGTATCTAAAACAGCTTCTGGTGGTGCAGATATGCTGTTTTCTGTAGTGGATGTTGCAGGTGCTGCAATATCTGTAGTTGTTTCGATAGGAGATGTTTCGACAGTGGTTACTGCCACATCTGAAGTTGGAGTGGTGGCTGTTGCGGCTTCTTCAGCCCAAGCAACAGAACCACCGAGGAGTGCGCCTGATAGACTCAGCGCAAGTAGCATTTTTTTCATTTGTGTCCCCCGACCTTTGTTTTTGTGAGTTATTAGGTACTCAGCAAACTTCATGCCATCTTTTAAACAGCATCCGCACCCGTTTCACCTGTACGAATACGGATGACTTGTTCGAGGTTAGTCACAAAGATTTTGCCATCACCAATCTTGCCTGTACTAGCAACACGAGTGATTGACTCAATCACCGAATCGACCATTTCATCGCTAATTGCGATTTCGATTTTAACTTTAGGCAAGAAGTCAACGACGTACTCGGCGCCACGATAAAGTTCGGTATGACCTTTTTGGCGACCGAAGCCTTTGACTTCTGTTACGGTGATCCCTTGAACACCAATTTCAGATAATGCTTCACGCACATCATCTAATTTAAAGGGTTTTACAATTGCAGTTACGAGCTTCATGTGTGTTTTCCTTCGGCTTAATTCACCAGTAAGGTTTTATGTTCAAATTCCATGCCAAAGTTCTAAGGTCGGGGGAAATTAGAAACCGTGACATGAGTTTTCTTTATACCTTATTTTATACATTTATATGGTTGTGATCTTCAAAAAATAGACATATTTACTAGAAGATTTACGATTTTACTCATCGAATAAATCCATATTTCGTCTGAAATGCTATAGTCTATTCAAGACCAGTGCTACACTGCCTCCATTTTCTCCATCTTTGTGGAAACAACAATGATTGAAACTTTATTACAAGCCATTTTGGAACAAGTTGAACAACCTAAAAAAGATTTAGAACATAATTTACGTGCTTTGCTCAATGAGGCGGTCACCAAAATGGATTTGGTCTCGCAAGATGAGCTAGACCGCCAACGTACTGCGCTCAATAATGCCAACTTACGTTTAAATGAATTGTTAAAACAGGTTGAAGCACTGGAACAGAAAATTCAACTCCAAAAATAAGCACCAATTGAGTGCATAAATACAAAAACCAAACATTATAAAAATAACGCACCAAAACGGATCATCATAAAAATGTCTTTTGCCAAAGTGTATACGCGGGGGCTGCTCGGCTTGCACGCCCCTGCAATTGAAGTCGAAGTCCATCTGAGTCAAGGCTTACCTTCTTTAACCATTGTCGGTCTAGCCGAAGCTGCCGTACGTGAGAGTAAAGATCGGGTACGCTCTGCCATTATTAACAGTGGTTTTCAATTTCCGACCAAACGTCTGACCATTAATTTAGCGCCTGCCGACTTGCCCAAAGATGGTTCGCGTTTGGACTTAGCCATTGCTTTAGGCATTTTAATTGCTTCGGGACAATTGCCCGAACAAAGCACTGAAAGTTTAGAGTTTATTGGAGAATTGGCTTTAGATGGTCAATTGCGCCCCACCACAGGCACACTCAGTATTGCGATTGCCTGCCAACAGGCACAGCATCGTTTGGTTTTACCTGAACAAAATGCACAAGAAGCTGCTCAATTGCCTGACTTTGAAGTCTTTGCCGCCACACATTTAAAACAAGTTTGCGAACATTTGGCACAAAGCCAGCCTTTAGATAAAGTCACCGCAATTGCCCAGCCACAGTTATCACATTCCGCATTTGATTTAGTCGATGTTAAAGGACAGTTGCGCCCACGACGTGCTTTGGAAATTGCGGCTGCAGGTGGACATTCATTGCTATTCAAAGGCCCACCCGGTACAGGCAAAACCTTATTGGCATCTAGGCTTTCCAGTATTTTACCGCCATTGAATATGCAGGAAAATTTAGAGGTTGCCAGTATCTATTCAGTGGCCAATAGCCCGCATACGTTTGGACAGCGTCCTTTTCGCGCCCCACATCATACCGCTTCTGCTGTAGCCTTGGTCGGTGGAGGCTCATATCCCAAACCCGGTGAAATTACCTTGGCGCATTTAGGCGTTTTATTTTTAGATGAATTACCTGAATTTGATAAAAAAGTGTTAGAAGTGCTGCGCCAACCTTTAGAGTCCAAAGAAATTGTGATCTCCCGCGCTTCTCGGCAAATTACCTTTCCAGCCAACTTTCAACTAATTGCCGCCATGAATCCCTGTCCTTGTGGTTATGCTTTTAATCAGGATGTGCGCTGCCAATGTTCTGCAGAAAGTATTAAACGCTATCAAAACCGTATTTCAGGGCCGTTATTGGATCGTATCGACTTACACATTGATGTACCACCTCTGCAAGCACATGAATTACAGGACACCCGACCAGTGGAAAATTCTGAAACCGTGCGAAGCCGTGTCATTCAAGCATATACACGACAATTGCAACGCCAAGAGTGTTTAAACATGGCGCTCAGTCCCAAACAATTAGAGCAATTTGCACATTTAGATGATACTGCGCAAAATATTTTAGCCATTGCGCAGCAGCGTTTGAACTTATCGGCACGTGCGTATCATCGGGTGTTACGAGTGGCACGCACCATTGCAGATTTAGCCCAAAGTGAACAGATTCAAAGTCCACATTTGAGTGAAGCACTGTCTTATCGTGCCCATGAAGCCTGATTGAAAGTCTAATTAAGAGTTCGATTAAGAATCTGATTAAAAGTCTAAGAGATGAAAATAGCCCATTGCCATGCCTGTACAATGGGCGAGTTGTTTTTATTGTTTTAAGTTTCACTCCTAACTGGAGCTTTTATTTATCGTCGTAGCCGTATCTTTAGAAGGCTTTAGTTAAAGTAAATACAGCTCCTGTTTCAACGCCACGCTTTGCCGCATGCGAAAAACCATCGGTATCAATATCTGTACCAACAGCAGCCAATTCAGCAGATAAGCCTTCTACTGATGCAAAACTATAGCTCACACCCGCTTTCCAGTCGATATAACTGTCTTCGCCACCACCAAAATCAAAATCATCTGCTAGGGTGTAACCAATACCCGCAACACCTGAGAAACCTGTATCTGCAAACGGTACGCTATAAGTTGCATTGAAATACCAAGCATCTGTATCACCACCTAGAAAATCATTGGAGTAATTAATTGCGGTAGATAAGCTGGCATCTTTAAATCCTACATCGCTAAAGCCTAATTTGGCATAGGCTTCTAGCCAGTTTAAATCGCTTTCACTTGGGTAAAGGTAATACCATAGACCCACGTCTAATAATGGCTTGCTGGCAAAACTGTCTAAAGTAGTGGCATAACCCAAATAAGGGTCAAGTTCTAAATGCGCTGTGCCACCAAAATCGACATTGGAACCCCACACACCAGCATAAAGGCCTGAATCATGGCTCAACGCAAAACCCGCTTGCACCGCAGGATCACTCATTGTTTGTGTCATGCCACGAAAACGATAATCACTGGTCATTGCCGCAGTACCACTAAAAGACAATGCTGAAGTTGATTCTGATGCCATGCTTAGACCAGATGCTGCCATCATCGCTGCTGCAAAAAGTGTTTTAAATCCCATGTTCATGATTTTCCCCCTGCATCTGATGAGATGCTTGTGTCTATTGTTGTTTAACTCACATGGAGGATTGCAAACCGTGTGCCAACATTCAAAAAAACAAGATTTTCCATACTCAGAATAGGCTCACAACCACATCTAAATGATTGTTATTTATATTTATTTTTAAATTAATAAATTTCTTATTTTCATCGCTATGGCCTACAACTCACTTTTGTTCATTCTTTTTACATAGATGTATAAGTCATATTTACCGTGTAAATACAGAATACATTGCAACATTTTTGATGTACCTGACTTAGAACTCAAATTTAAACTGCCTAAAAAAGTGCAATAACATTTATTCGCACATCTTTGCATATACTAAAAACTGGGACAAAGTCATTACTCATATGCTTACAGCCCCTTTCCCATTAAGGGCGAACAGCATGTTTGGCCTAGAAAAATATTGTTTGAATACGAATAATTTTTTTGCACCAAGAACATGCATATCATTCAAATTGTTAAACCGAATAGCCAATGTGAGATTTCAGCAGCATTGTGACAGGCCGATGCAATATCTTCTGAAGTTATTACACTTAAAAATTTAGCAAAAAGAGAAATGCTTACTGGGTCAAATTCATCAAAAACAGCACAAATAAAACACCGTATTTCACATGAAACACCTCATAGCTAAAAACTATTAGTTACCCCATCAACACCATTCTATTTTTTATACTTTTAGTTCAAATAAAAACCAAAATATACAACCTTATCTATTCTTAAATTTAAAACCGCACTTTTGAAGAAATACTTAACAAGATGAAATAAACATAAAATTTTAGGTTTTTACTTACTTATTTCGCCATAAACTATTAACTTAAACTGCTGAAATATTAAACAAAGATGGTTTTATGGCTAAAATTTACAAAAAACTTAAAGTATTGCTCCCAAGTCATCCATTCTAGCTGTTCAGCTCATTTAAAATTATGTTTATGTTTTTACTAAAAATTAAAATAATTATTAAACTTTTAAAAATTCAATATTTTTAATGACCCTACAGTTTATCGAAAAAATGCTTAACTTTAGTGTCATAAGCACCTTAAAAATGATATTTTCGCGCCTAAATAGCGATACAATTCGGCTACGTTTCAACTACACATTTACTGCATGAGGCTCTCTCCCAATGCTGCAATCTAAAAAATTAACACTTGCGTTGCTGATCAACGCAGCGCTTGTTTCAACTGCATTTGCTAGCGAACAAAGTGAATCTAAAGGCTTTGTAGAAGACGCAAACGGTTCGGTTTTATTCCGTACAGGTTATTTAACTCGTGATTATAAAGATGTAAAACCTGGTACAGATACAAGTTCATTTGCGCAAACTGCAATTGTCAAATTAGATTCTGGCTTTACCAAAGGTGTAGTCGGTTTTGGCGTGGGCGTGATTGGTGATGCTTCATTCAAGCTAGGTGAAAATGGTCATACGGGCAATGGCATGATTCCAACGCATAGTAAGGACAATTTAGATGGTACGAAAGATGCTTATGACCATTGGGCGCGTGGCGGTGCTTATGTCAAAGCACGTATCTCGAACACTACAGCAACTTACGGTACACAAGTTTTAGATTTACCTGTACTGGCTAGCAACACTGCCCGTTTAGTGCCTGAATATTTCACAGGTGTACTTGTTCAAAGTAATGAAATTGATAACTTAAATTTGGTTGCAGGTAAATTTACAGAGAACCAATATTCAAGCCAAATCAATTCAGATGGTAATGAGTTAGACCGTGCTGTGGTATGGGGCGCGAAATATACATTTAATGATGACTTAAAAGCATCTTATTACGGTATTGATGTTAAAGATAAATTAGATCGTCACTATGCCAATGTGAACTATAACCACGGCTTAAAAGATGATGCTGCTCTTAACTTTGATCTAAGCGGCTACCACACAAAATTCTCTAAAGATGCTTCAACTTATTCAGCAACAGGTACGATTGCAAACACTGCCTATGGTACAAATGCAGAGAATGGTGGAATTGCTGGAACAGAGAAAACCAATGATATTTGGGCAATCTCTACTTCATATAGCAAAGATGTACACAATGTGATGTTGGCTTACCAACAAAACTTTGGTGATGTAGGCTATGACTACGGCGGTAACGCAGATGGTGCACAATCTATTTATCTACCTAACTCATATTTGTCTGATTTTGTAGGTAATGATGAAAAATCTTTAGGCTTACAATACAACTATAACTTTAAAAACCATGGTCTTCCTGGTCTAAACTGGACAACTGCTTTTGTTTACGGTTGGGACATTGATGTTCGTAACCAACCAAAAGATGGTCAAGAACGTGAATTCTTTAACCAAGTAAAATACACCGTTCAATCAGGTTTTGCGAAAGATGTGAGCTTACGTCTACGTCATTCATACTACCGTGCAAACGATGAATACAAGAGCGTATATATGCCAGACACTAACGAATGGCGTATCTGGTTAGATATTCCTGTGAAATTATTCTAATTTCTCGGAATAGCCAACCCAATAAAAAAACCTGCACATATTCTGTGCAGGTTTTTTTACATTTCAGCTTTCATTTGAACACTGAACAGGCTACGTGCAAATTATGGATTTGCAGCTTTGTAGCCTTCAATTGAGTTCAATACTTCTTGTTTCGCAACATCAGCACCTTCCCAACCACTTAACTTCACCCATTTGCCTGGCTCTAAGTCTTTATAGTGCTGGAAGAAGTGTTCAATTTGGCTGATCAATAATGGTGGAAGATCCGTATATTCTTGAACATCTTTATAAATTGGGGTTAATTTTTCGTGCGGAACGGCAACCAATTTCGCATCAATACCACCATCATCTTCCATGTTCAATTTACCCACTGGGCGGCAACGAATCACAGAACCTGGCTCTACTGGGTGTGGGGTCACAACCAATACGTCTAGCGGATCACCATCCAATGAAAGTGTATTTGGCACATAACCGTAGTTCGCTGGATAGAACATTGCTGTACCCATGAAACGGTCTACAAATAATGCATCAGAATCTTTGTCAATTTCGTATTTGATTGGCGCTGCATTGGCAGGAATTTCAATGATCACATAGATGTCATTTGGTGCATCTTTACCCGCAGGGATATTGCTGTAGCTCATAGCATCACTCTTAAACAAGTTAAATCTTTTTAAAACCGCGTCAATTATAACGGTTTTCTGTCCTGAATTACTGCGCGATTATACATCTGCAAGGCAAAAATACATATTTTCAGACATGACTTGATCAGGTCAGTTTAATCACCATCAGCAAAATACAAATTGGACAAAGTAAAGACAGCATCCAAACAATTGAACGCAGCGTCGCCCAATTGGCTAAA
Organism: Acinetobacter sp. YH01004; assembly: GCF_013420455.1. Classification (NCBI taxonomy): domain Bacteria; kingdom Pseudomonadati; phylum Pseudomonadota; class Gammaproteobacteria; order Moraxellales; family Moraxellaceae; genus Acinetobacter; species Acinetobacter sp. YH01004. The sequence continues at coordinate 24,842 of NZ_VOXZ01000012.1, read as the reverse complement.
TAACAAATTCCATAAATAATGCGCAGCACAATATAAGCAATACCAAACATCATCACCACCACTTGTGGGATGACCATATATTCCGCCATGAGCACTGCAGCAATAAATAAAGGCAGGCTTTCAAAACTGTTTTGCTGAACGGCGTTAGCACGTGCAGCTAAACCTGTAGTTTTGGCTAAAAATTCACGTGGATTTTGGTTATCTTCGCGTTTAAAGCCACCTGCCATTTTTGCGACAACAGCAAAGACATACGGCAATAAGCAAGCAATAATAATTAGATAAACAATTCCACTTATGCTTTGCATCAATTTTTTCTCATAAACTGTATTGAGAACTTATCATAACATGGCATTTCTTGAATAAATTTTGTTAAATAGCATGTTTTAAGCAATTGTATAAAGGATCCATTATGGTCAGCCCAGATCAAAAGGAAATGTTAGATGTACTTGAAAAGCAGCGCCAACATCAACTGCGAGTGGATCGTGTTTTAAAAATTGTGTTGCCTATTGTGGCATTTTTATTGATGGTAATTTGCGCCAACATGAACGTATGGTCGACCATTTTTACCTTCGTTGTACTTTGGGTGGCGTTTTATGCGGTAGGGATTAAGCGCTTACCGCTCTGGCACTGGATTATTGTGATTGTGGTGTATTGCTTAATTGATAATATTTTAAGTTATGGCAGTTTTAATCAATCAGGTTTTAGCCGCCAATTTGGTGCGATGTTTATTTTCTTGGGTATTGTGGGTGTTGGGCGTCGTTACTTTGACCGTTGGCTGATGAAAGAGTAATACTTTTGCCTTTGTTGAACAAGAAACAATCTATTTTCTATAGCATATAAAAAACGCCCCTGAAGTTTCAGGGGCACTTTTATTTCAGAGCAGAATGAATTACGCAGTTTTACGCAAATCTTTACGCAAGATTTTACCTACGTTTGATTTTGGCAATTCATCCATAAACTCCACATAACGTGGGCGTTTATAGCCAGTTAAGTTCTCTTTAGCGAATGCTAATACTTCTTCTGTGGTTAATGATGGATCTTTTTTCACCACAAACAGTTTTGGCACTTCACCTGATTTTTCATCTGGTACACCAATTGCAGCCACTTCCAATACTTTCGGATGCTTCGCAATCACTTCTTCAATTTCAGATGGATACACGTTAAAGCCTGATACCAAAATCATGTCTTTTTTACGGTCTACAATTTTCACATAGCCGCGTGAATCCATAACACCAATGTCACCTGTACGGAAGAAACCATTAATCATCACTTTATTGGTTTCATCTGGACGGTTCCAATAGCCTTTCATGACTTGTGGACCACGGATTGAAATTTCACCTTGCTCACCCAGTGCAACTTCATTGCCGTCATCATCCAAAATAGCCACTTCAGTTAATGGTAATGGAATACCAATGGTGCCAGTGAATTCTTCAGATGCAGGCGGGTTTGCCGTTGCAACTGGCGAAGTTTCAGACAAGCCATAACCTTCAATGATGTTAGTGCCTGTCACTTTTTTCCATGCTTCAGCAGTCGATGGTAATACGGCCATACCACCACCCATCGCCATTTTCAATTTGCTGTGATCAAGCTGTTTAAACTCTTCATTGTTCACAAGCGCATTGAATAAAGTATTCACCGCAGGGAAGAAAGTTGGTTGATATTTGCGTAATTCTTTCATCACCGCAGGTAAGTCACGCGGGTTTGGAATTAAGACGTTGGCCTGACCTTTGTACATGCCGTAAAGCGCACACACCATGAATGCAAAGATGTGATACAGCGGCAATGCACAGAAAATACGGTCATCTGGCTGACCATCTTGTGCACCGAATTTACTCTGGAAAATACCATCACATTGCAGCATGTTTGCCACAAGGTTGCGGTGTGTTAATTCTGCACCCTTAGATACACCTGTTGTACCACCCGTGTATTGCAACACAGCCGTATCACTTAAAGTTAAGCTTGGGCGTTTGTAGTTGCTTGGGCTTACTTTAGACATTGCTGCGTTAAATTTAACGTGACCCGGAATGTTCCATGCAGGAATTTGCTTACGCACTGAACGTAAAACAAAATTCACCAACGTGCCTTTTAATGCACCTAGCATATCGCCCACAGAAGCAACAACAACATGCTTCACAGGGGTTTTACCAATAATCGCCTGATAAACGGATGCAAAGTTTTCAATAATCACTAAAACTTCAGAACCAGAGTCATTTAATTGATGCTCTAACTCACGCGAAGTATAAAGTGGATTCACGTTCACCAAAACTAAACCTGCGCGGAACACCCCCAGTGCAACCACAGGATATTGAAGTACGTTCGGCATCATCACCGCAACACGCGAGCCAGGTGCCAAACCTAAACTTTGTAAATAAGTTGCAAATTTACGGCTAGCTTCTTCTAGTTCACCAAAGCTTAAAACCTTATCCATAAAGATAAAGGCATCACGTGAACCAAATTTTTGGAAATTACGTTCAAAAATGTCTACGAGTGACGTATTTTCTGCAGGCAGTTCTACAGTTTCTGGAATCCCTGTCTTTTGGTATTCAGCAAACCAAATCTTTTCCATAATGCCAATTTCTCCAATCAATAATCCTTAGTTTTAAACTGTTTTTCTCAATACAGGACGTCGTTGTTTGCTTGTTTATGTCCCGTATTGCATCCATTTTCACGAATACAAACCATATATAACGTATTTTGCTTAAAAAACGCTAGTATTATCTTTGAATTAACAGTTTATTTGCTTTTTGGTAACCGCGTGGTAAGAGCTGACCTTTCGTGCCGCGCTTCGCCACATACTTCAGCAAATCGTCACCTTTGAGTTTGAGTTGTTGCTGTCCTGCAAATACTTGAATTGCTTCATCTAAACTTAAAGGTAACATAGACACCAACTGATCTTTTTCCTCAAGTTGTATCAATTTATTACCTTTACCTTTATTCAAAATTGGCAATTCTGACAGCTCAATCACCAGTAAACGCCCTGCTGAACTGAGCAGTGCAACATGACTCGCGTGTTCAATCATTTGCAAGTTCATCACTGTCGATTGTTCAGGCAAAGACAGGAATGCTTTACCTGCTTTGGCATTGGTATCTAGCTGTTTGGCCTGTGTTTTAAAACCATAACCTTTACTGCTGGCTGCTAAAATTTCAGCTTCATCATCGGCAATTAGTAATTGTTTAAAGCCAACGCCACTGGCAGGAGCGAGTTTTGAACTTAATGGTTCTCCCAAGCCACGTGCCGAAGGCAAGCTATTAATTGGCAACGCATAACTGCGTCCCGTATCATCTAAAATATAAACGCGCTGATTGGATTTGCCTTGTGCATGACTGAGATATTGATCACCCGCACGGAAGTTTAGATTTTCCGCATCGACCTCATGCCCTTTGGCACAACGAATCCAGCCTGCTTCAGACAACACCACCGTCACAGGGTCGGCAGGTAGCATATCTTGTTCATTAATTGCAGTCGCTTCGGCACGCAATACAATCGGTGAACGACGATCATCACCAAATTTTTTCGCGTCTTCTTTCAACTCACTGATAATTAAGTTTTTCAATGATTCAGGATTCGCCAATTGTTCACGAATAATGGCAGCACGTGCTTCTAATTCTTCTTGTTCACGGCGAATTTCCATTTCTTCAAGCTTGGCTAAATGGCGTAGCTTTAACTCCAAAATGGCTTCGGCCTGAATTTCATCAATACCAAAATGTGCCATCAACTCGGCTTTAGGATGATCTTCTTCACGAATAATCCGAATCACGGTATCAATATCTAAATAGGCAATCAGCAAACCTGCCAAAATGTGCAGTCGCTTTTCGATTTTATTAAGATGATATTGCAAACGACGTGTGACGGTATTTTTACGAATCTCAATCCATTCCAGCAAAATACGACGAATTGATTTCACCTGCGGACGACCATCTGCGCCAATCATGTTCATATTGACACGATAGCTCGATTCCAAGTCAGTCGTGGCAAACAAGTGACTCATCACCGCTTCGGCATCAATACGGTTGGAACGCAGTACAATCACCAAACGGGTTGGGTTTTGATGGTCTGATTCATCACGCACATCGCTCACCAACGGCAGTTTTTTCGCCTGCATCTGATCAGCAATTTGGGTAATGATTTTTGAACCCGAAACCTGATACGGCAATTCTGTGATCACGATTTCATTTTTTTCAATGCTGTACACCGCACGCATACGGTAACTACCGCGACCTGTACTTTGCATTTTCAGCAATTCTTCAGGCGGGGTAATAATTTCTGCTTTGGTTGGTAAGTCAGGCGCAGGAATATATTCTGCAACTTTTTCATCGGTTAAATTTGGGTTGCGAATCAGGGCAATTGTGCCTTTCACCACTTCACGCAAGTTATGCGGTGGAATATCGGTCGCCATCCCTACCGCAATACCTGTGGTGCCATTCAGCAAAATATTTGGTACACGCGCAGGCAAATTGACAGGTTCTTTTAATGAGCCATCAAAGTTATCTTGCCAGTCACAAGTACCTTGCCCCAATTCAGCCAAAAGCACTTCACTATATTGCGATAGTTTGGCTTCCGTATAACGCATCGCCGCAAAGGATTTAGGATCATCGGGCGAACCCCAGTTACCCTGTCCTTCAATAAATGGATAACGATAACTGAACGGCTGCGCCATCAACACCATAGCTTCATAACAAGCAAAATCACCATGCGGATGGTATTTACCCAATACATCCCCCACGGTACGTGCCGATTTTTTCGGTTTGCCACTGTGTTTGAGTCCAAGCTCACTCATGGCGTACACTATACGGCGCTGTACAGGTTTTAAACCATCGCTAATATGGGGTAATGCACGATCCATAATGACGTACATGGCATAGTTAAGATATGCACGTTCAGTAAATTCTGCTACGGAACGGTTTTCTGTTGCATGATGCGCGAGGCTTGTCATAAAACCTGTCGTCCTAAATCATTTGTTTTTGTATCAGTCGGCTTATGCTATGCCGCAGCAGCATCCTGCACAAGGGCTAGTAAGGATGCTCTGCGACAATTTGTGTCTTATGCCGTAAAAATATTCATTTTATAAAAAACAGCAATGCAAAATATACGATGGCTGGTGGTTATTTTACAAACCTATCGACTCTAAAGTTCTGCCTTTGGTTTCTTCACCCAACACCACAATCACCAAAGCAACGGCCAATAAAACCGCTGTAAACATCATAAAGACATAACTAAAGCCATTTTGCATGACCATCATGTGTGTGACCACCATCGGGGCGATAATACCGCCCATGCGTCCAATGGCCGAGGCCCAACCTGAACCAAAAGCACGAATATTGGTTGGATATTGTTCAGGAGTATAGGTGTATAGCACCCCCCACGCGCCCAAGTTGAAGAACGACATCAAACAACCCCAGAACATGATCATCGCCACACTATCCGCCTGACCAAAGAAGTACGCCGATACGGCACACATGCCAATAAAACCTGCCAGTGTGGCTTTGCGGCCTAATTTTTCGACCAGCCAAGCGGCTGCAATATAACCGGGTAATTGCGCCAAAATCATGCCCAACACATATTCAAATGACTGTACGATGCTGTAGCCTTGCTGCACCAACAGACTAGGCAACCAAGTGAAAATGCCATAATAGGAATAGACAATGCCAAACCAAATCAGCCACAGCATTAAACTACGACGTGCAAATGGTCCCGACCACAGTTGGGTAAAAGAGATATGCTGTTTAGCGGCAACAGGCTGAACTTCAATCTGTTCAATGACTTCTACCCCACATTGACGCTCAAACTTTTGTACCAGTGCATGTGCTTCGGCAATACGACCACGATTGATCAGATATGGGATAGATTCAGGGACTTTTTTCCAGATAACCAAGGCATATAAGGCAGGCAAACCACCGATTAAAAATGCTGTATGCCAATCAAATTTTGGAATCACAAAATAAGAAACCAATGCCGCACATAACCACCCCAAGCCCCAAAAACTTTCCAGCAATACAATAAAGCGCCCACGCACATGCGCAGGAATGTATTCACTGACCAACGTCACCGCTACGGGAAGCTGCCCGCCCAAACCTAAACCTACAATAAAGCGAAAGACCAGTAACCAAGTTAAATTCGGCGCAAAGGCACAAGCGGCAGTAGCTAGACTGTAAATCACCAAGGTGGTGGCAAATACAGTTTTACGTCCAATTTTATCGGCCAGACCACCTGAAAAGACTGCGCCAATGGCCATTCCGACAAAGCCAATTGACACCACCATGCCTTTTTCGGCAGGGGTCATGCTCCAGTCTTCTGCCATTTTTGCCAAAATAAAGGAGATCAGTCCTGTATCCATGGCATCAAACATCCAGCCCAAACCAATCACCACCAGTAGGCTATAGTGGAATTTTCCAATGGGTAGACGTTGCACACGCGAAACTAAATCCATAACACACTCTTTAAGTTGGCTAAAAGGATATGGGCTAAAACACAACTGCTGTTGTATTTTTATACTATGAATTGACAGGATGTGGATAGCATTAAAAAACCGATCTGGTGATCGGTTCGCTTCTATTTAGATATTCAATACAATTCTTATAACCAATTAGGTTTCATCTTTAGAGGATGCTGAATGTTCATCATCGTCCTGATAAATAAATTTAGGCATTTCTAAGCCAAAATAAATCGCAATCAAACGCAAAGTAAAACCAAAAACAAGTGTTGAGATCACGGTCAATTCAAGCGACAAACCGATTTCGATACACAACCAATAGCAAATCACGGACACAAAAGAAATACTGGCATATAGCTCACGGCGGAACACTAAAGGCACATCGTTACACAGAATATCACGCAGAATCCCACCTGACACACCTGTTAAGACGCCTGCAACGGCAGACACCACAAAGCCATGCCCCATTTCCAAAGCAATTTGACAACCAATAATAGTGAAGCCAATTAAGCCTAAAGCATCGAGCACCAAGAAAATGGAACGTAAATGACGCATCCATTTGGCAATTAAAATGGTGATAAAAGCTGCAATACAGGTCAGCACCAAATATTCAGGATGTTTGACCCAAGTCAGTGGATAATGCCCTAATAACACATCTCGCACCGAACCACCACCCAATGCGGTGACACAGGCAATTAAGGTGACACCAAACCAATCCATGCTACGACGCCCTGCAGACAATGCGCCTGTCATCGCTTCTGCGGTAATCGCGATTAAGTAAATGACCAACAACAACATGGACTTGCCCTTCTTTCACTAGGCCAATAGATGCGCGTTATAATAAGCGAAAAACCAAGATAAAGTTATAAAAATTGCGCACAACATTGCTTAAGTTTTTTACCCGAACCACAAATACACGGCTGTTTCATAGTCGGCTGTTGCCCTGTGGTCGGATCTAGAAAATACCAACGGGCCTGATGTTGCACAAAATGGGAAATTTCATGGTGAATTTGCGCCTGCTTGGCATCGTGGTAATGGGCTTTAAATTCAACTTGGGCATGGCTTTTATCTAGCTTTTCATTGCTATTCAGCACTTCGAGCTTTAACCATTGATTCGACTTGCTCCAATCTGCAATTGCGTCAACATCCAAACTTGCCTGTTGTCCTAGCGCAGTAGTTTGCACAATATAATCAATTTGTTGCAAGGCATAAGCGCTATAGCGTGAACGCATGAGTTGGCTCGCGGTTTCTGCATGTGCCTGCCCCACGTGTAAAGGTTGGCAGCAGTATTGATAATCGCCTTGCCCGCACGGACATGCCAAGTGATGCATAGAAAATTCCAGAAATTTAAATCAATAATAGGGTCTGTTGACACTTCGTCTATATTTGCAATGGCAACAGCCCCAAAACAGCCTGACAATGCAGGCTATTTTAGCGGAAGCACAAGACTGAAATGCAGTTTGGCGTTCAGTTTATGATGCGCTTGAAGATTCCTGCTGAATCAAATGCACTTTTTCAATTTTATGTCCATCCATGGTCACAATTTCAAAAACATAACCATCGGAAAGCAGCTTTTCACCGTTTTCAGGCAAACGCCCCAAATGGAATAAAATATAGCCTGATAAAGTTGAATATTGCTCGCTTTCATCCACCAAATCACGACCTAATAATAAAGATACGTGACGAATATCAATGGAACCATCTAGCAATAATGTGCCATCTTCCAAACTTTCAGCACTGGCTTCGAGAGCATCTTCATCAGGGAATTCGCCTGCAATTGCTTCCAGAATATCAATAGGTGTGGCAACGCCTTCAATCGAGCCATATTCATTCAGCACAATCGCCATTTGCAGCGGTGCTTGACGCAATTGCTCCATCACCATCAAAACTTGGGCATTTTCATGCACAATCACGGGTTCACGCAAATGTGTTTCAAAGTCCAGTACACCTGTTTCAATGTATTGATTCATGACTTTATGGGTTAAGACAATGCCTGAGATATTGTCCAGTTCACCACGTGCCACAATCACTCGTGAATGGGTCATACTTAATAATTGGCTGCGAATTGAGGCATCATCTTCGTCTAAATCAATCCATTCCAGTTCAGGACGTGGCGTCATTACCGATTTTACAGGACGCTCAGATAAGCCCAACACTCCTTGTACCATCACGCTGTGATAGACGCCATTTTCAGCATCAAAGACTTCATCAGCAAAGGCGCGGGTAGCCAAAACATCTTCGTTGATATGACTGCTTTCTGTCGTATTTTGACTTTTGCCACCTAACATCCGCATCACAGCCGAAGCAGTACGGTAGCGTAAATCGGTGGTGGTCACGGTTTTTTCCTGATTTCTGCGGATGGTTTGGTTCAGGAATTCAATCATCACCGAGAAGCCGATGGCGGCATATAAATAGCCTTTTGGAATGTGATAGCCAAAGCCTTCCACCACCAATGAGAAACCAATCATCATCAGGAAGCACAGGCATAGAATCACCACGGTAGGATGCTTATTGACAAAGTCCATGAGCGCTTTAGAGGCCCACAACATAATGCCAATGGCGATAATCACCGCAATCATCATGACCGATAAATGCTGCACCATGCCCACAGCGGTAATCACGCTGTCGAGTGAGAACACCGCATCTAGCACCACAATCTGCACAATCACCATCCAGAAAGTCGCGTGCACAGGGTTTTCTTCTTTTAGTGCTGGTTTGCCTTCAATGCGTTCGCGCAGTTCCATGGTGCCTTTAAACAACAGGAACACACCACCAAACAGTAAAATCAGGTCACGTCCAGAGAAAGGATGTTCAAAAATATGAAACAGTGGTTGGGTCAGAGTGACGACCCACGCGATAGAGGCGAGTAAAATCAGGCGCATCCCCAAGGCGAGAAGCAAGCCCACCACCCGTGCCGTATTGCGTTGTTCTGGCGGTAACTTTTCTGCCAAAATGGCAATAAACACCAAGTTATCAATGCCTAATACAATTTCGAGTACGATCAGGGTCAATAACCCAACCCACGCAGCGGGGTCAGACATCCATTCAAAGATCATGCACTCTTCTCCTGAATATCATGGGTCAAACGTGCCACACGGCGATGACACTGAAAAGATAAGTTTGCTTGCTCTGGTTGGCACAGCATGTAATTTAAAAATATTCGTTCGGTGCGACTACTGCCACTGTCCATGACGATTCTATAGTTGTCAGACAAGCTTTGAGTATAGGAAAGTTTGCGCTCAGATTCATCCCCTTTTTGCGACATCATCCACGTCAATGCAGCACTTTCACAAATCTTTGCAAATTGAACACTGCATACTGACGGGTTTGTCATATTTGAGCACTAAGCTAGAGCCAACAAAAAGAACATGCTATGGTGAAGAAAATAAATGAATAGCGAATTAAGAATGACCCAATATATCAATAATCCATCTCCTCAAACCTCTCAACCTTTGGTGGCACTGTACTGTGGTTCGCGCTCTGGCAATAACCCGATTTATCAGGAAAAAGCAGTACAACTGGCAAGAAAACTAGCCGAGCAAGGCTTTGGTATGGTCTACGGCGGCGCGAGTATTGGATTAATGGGTTTGGTTGCTGACACCGTTGTGCAACATGGTGGGCAAGCGGTGGGAGTAATTCCTGAATTTATGCTGGATTATGAAATTGCCCACAGTAATTTAACCGAATTACACGTAGTAAAAAGCATGCATGAGCGTAAGGCGATGATGGCAGATCGTGCCAGTGCCTTTGTGGCGTTACCAGGTGGCTTGGGTACTTTTGAAGAAATTTTGGAAATTGCCACTTGGGGGCAATTGAATCAGCACCAAAAACCGATGATTTTATATAATGTAAATGGCTTTTATGATGCGCTGATTCAGCAATTAGATCATGCGGTACACGAAGGTTTTTTACCACCACAGCACCGCGCTAAACTGATCGTGTGTAACCACTCCCACAAAATTATTAATGCCTTGAAGAATTTGGATTCTCCACGTCATTTTGTGGGTTGAACTTTTTTAGCTACATGAAATAGCAATAAAAATGAAAGTGAAAGCGAGTCGGTGACTCGCTTTTTTAATGCGCTGTTTTAAACTGGTTTTACAGCATAAAAAAGAGAGCACCAAAGTGCCCTCTTTAATAGATTTCTAATTTTGCAATGCTGTTAGTTGAGTTTGATTTGGTACACAGCAGTAGTTCCGCTGACTTCATTACCTACAACCAACAGTGGCTTGCCGTTAGGCGAGTCTTTGGCTGCAATAAAGATCAAACCTTCGGGGCCGAGATTTGAATTTTCAACGGTAACCTCATTACCTTCTGCATCGAAAGATGTACGGGTTTCACCAAACTTACGATCATTAAAATACTCAACAAAAGATGCTTGTGTCGGCTGGGTAATGTCATACACCATAATGCCACCCATACGCTCCAACCCAATAAAGGCAAAAGTTTTTTGACCAATTTTACCTAAAGCAATGCCTTCAGGCTCAGGGCCTTTATTGTCACTACGATCATCTATACTTAATTTTTCATGATTGGTATTAAAGTATTCTGGAAATAATTCAGCAGCTTTACGTTCAAAGTCATTTTTTGAGTCCCAAACAATTTTTTTGGTTTTAGGATCTACAATACTGAACGAGCGGCCACCATAAGCATATAGTTTGTCATAGGTCATGAAACCATCGCTGTCTAGCACAGGCTCACCATTTGTATCTTTCTTGTAACCTTGCGTCCAAGTAATCGTCAAACGACCCAATTGTGAATCTTTAATTAAATTATCTGCACAAACTTCATTGGCATCTGTAGTGGTACATGCTTTAAATACGTTTGAATCAAGCTTTGCGCCTTTAACCCCTGACTTTAATAGACGTAAATGCGCTGCATAATCGCCATTGGTACTGAAGCCTTTATTATTGAATAAGTGTTTAACACGAATTTCTTCTGCATAACCCTGAGTTATTTCATCCGTACCAAAATATAAGTCTTCATCAACCAACCATTCACGCGCATCGCCTTCATTGGCAGTGACCAAGTAGCTTTGTCCATTGGCTTGATATTGCGCAATTGCATCTGGCATATACATGCCGTATAAGCCTGGCCAAGCTTGAATATTAATCATCCCCTCATTTTTAGCACAGGCTGTAATCGTTTTACCGTTATAGTCTTGCTTACCAACAACACAATCACGATCACCTGCATCTAAAGCATTTGCAGCTAAGCCAAAGTTTTTATAACCCAATGGGAAAATATCGACCACTTGGTCTTGAATCAAATCAATCACAGCAATAGCATTGTTTTCTTGTAGACTTGCCCAAGCAGTTTTACCATCGTCACTCACCGCAATATATTCAGGCTCTAAATCTTGTGCGACAGTCGCATTTGGCCCAAAAATACGCACGCCCGCATCAAGCAATTCCTGCTTACGTGTATTCCATGCCTGAAAATCTGCAGTTTTTACAGTAGGCTTGTTGATGTCAGTTAGATTAATAATACTGATTGAACCTTCTGGATCAATCTTATAACCTTCATTTGGCTCACCTTCATTGGCAACCAAGACTTTTTTGCCATCTGGAGTAAAAGTCAACATATCAGGCAATGCACCGACTTCAACTTTGCTGATAAAGCTCAGGTCTTTGGCTTTAAAAAATGCCACGATGCCTTTATCAGTTTTAGGTGTTGCCTGAACAGCTAAAGCGACAATACCTTGATGTACCGCAACACTATTGACTTCAGAATTCGCCAAATGAGTCTTGGCATCCAAGCTGTTCAGCTTAACAGGTGCACTTGGGTTGCTTAAATCCAGTACATCGACCACGCCATTTTTCGCATTGACTACAAATAAACGTTTACTTTCAGCATCATAAGCAGAAATTTCCGCAGCACTCGCACCAAAAACTTGTGCATCGTATTCCCCTAAACGCTCCAAACTAATTGTTGTAGGTGTTGCTTCAACAACTTCTTCTTTTACAGGAATAGGATCATTATTATCATTACATCCCACCATCCCCACAGACAATAAAGCCAACATTAATGCAGAAATTTGCGTTTTCATAAATTACTCATCATTTTTCTAAATGCACCCAACTTACAAACTCAAAGTGAATAATCGGTGACAAATAGATGACAATTTCATTGCATTTCCTTGAATTTTCAAACACTTTTCATGTTTTTATAGATGCAGTCCGCTAGATTGCAAAATGGTTTAAACTAGACCAAATGTCCATTTTGCCGAGTTATGAACCAAACACCGACCCATCAAGCCCTGCATCCTGAATACCGTCTTTTGGTATTTCTGGTTTCAATTGGCTTTTTTATGCAGGCGCTCGACACCACCATTGTGAATACAGCAATCCCTGCAATGGCGAATAGCCTGCAGGAAGACCCGCTGCGGATGCACAGTGTTGTGGTGGCGTATGTGCTCTCGGTGGCAGCGTGTATTCCATTAAGTGGATGGTTGGCAGATCGTTTTGGGGTACGCAATACCTATTTTGCAGCGATTATCATTTTTACCCTTGCCTCTTTGGGTTGTGCTGCAGCAGCGAGTCTGAATGAATTACTGTTTTATCGGGTGATTCAAGGTATTGGTGGCGCATTGCTCTTGCCTGTCGGGCGCTTGGCGATGTTAAAAATCATTCCACGTACCCAGTTTTTATCTGCCATGAGCCTGATGAGTCTGGCAGGGTTGATTGGCCCCTTAATTGGCCCAACTCTGGGTGGCTGGTTGGTCGAAGTCGCCACGTGGCACTGGATTTTCCTGATCAACATTCCTATGGGCATCTTGGGCTGTTGGATTTGTATTAAAGCCATGCCGAATGTGACTGAAACTGAAGTTAAAAACTTTGATTTTCTCGGGTTTATCCTATTAGTTGTGGCGATGGCGGGCTTATCTTTAGGCATCGAAAATTTTGCCAACCCACAACATAATCTGCTTTGGAATTTAGCGTTAATCTTGGCTGGCGGTATTGCCGCAGCATGCTATGCCCGCCATGCCCATACTCATCAAAATGCCTTATTTCGCAGCGATTTATTTAAAAATCGCTTATATGCCATTGGTATTTTAGGTAACTTTTTTGCCCGCTTCGGGGGCAATGCCATGCCTTTTATCATGCCAATCATGCTACAGGTGGCTTTTGGTTTTGAACCGTTTCTCACGGGTTTGATGATGATTCCGACTGTGCTCGGTTCTTTGGTATCTAAACCAATTATTCGGCCTTTAATTCAACGTTTTGGCTATCGGCAGTTTTTACTGACCAATACGTTATTGGTCGGGGCGTGTATTGCTAGTTTTGCGCTGACCACTGCTGAAACTGCGACTTGGTTACGTGCCTTGCATTTTTTTATATTTGGGGTGCTTAATTCATTGCAGTTTGTGGGTATGAATACCTTTACACTCAAAGATTTACCTCAACAAGATGCCAGCAGCGGCAATAGTTTTTTATCCATGATTATGATGCTGTCGATGAGTATTGGCGTGGCATTGGCAGGTACTTTGGTGAATATGTTTAGTGCCTATTACGGCGCAGGACAGTTAGTCAGTGCCTTTCATGCCACTTTAATTTGTTTGGGTGTATTAAATATTTTGGCATTTTTAGTGTTTTGGAATATCCCCAAACACACGGCTGTTTAAAACGCCATTACCGAAAGCGCATGGTGCTACACCGCACTGCACGTTATGATATGACTTTGCTCCGCGAAGCTTTTTCAACATGCGCAAACCGTCCAATCAAGCTAAAAACTCAGCTTTTACACCGCACTATCGTATGACCATTGCGATGCTTGGCAGTGCTGTTTTGGCGGTTTTATTGTATTTGGGTGTGTTGCGCCAACAACCTGCGGCAACCGAAGAATATCCGATTCAAGGATTTGACGTGTCACATCATCAAGGCGATGTTCAGTGGCATAAAATTTCCCCACAAAAATATGCCTTTGTCTATTTAAAAGCCACCGAAGGGGGCGATTTTAAAGACCGTAAATTTCAGGATAACTGGCTCAAAGCCCGTGAACATGGCTTTTTGGTCGGCGCCTATCATTTTTATCGCTTATGCCGTGATGGAGCAATTCAGGCAGAAAACTTTATTGCGACTGTTCCAAAAAAATCCGACAGTTTGCCACCTGTAATTGACTTGGAGTATGACAGCAACTGCATCAATACCTATACCAAAGAACAGTTACTGCGCGAAATTCAAATCATGCATGATATGCTATATCAACATTATGAAAAACAACCGATTTTTTATGTATCCAAAGCCTTTTACAATATGGTGTTGACTGAAAGTTTCAAGCAAACACCCCTTTGGGTCAGAGAATATCAGGGTAAACCACAACTGGCAGGTCAGCCAAAATGGTTGTTTTGGCAACATACCAATCAGGGTCAAATAAAAGGTATTCACACCCCAGTCGACCTAAATGTTTTTTATGGCAATACCAAACAATGGCAGCATTTTTTAACAGACAACGCAATTCAACCCACAAGACTTGAACCGAACCAGAAAAAATAACAAGATAGCTGCATCACAATAAAAAAGTACCGTCATGAAAATTATGAAAGGACTGCTTTGGGCTGCTCTTACGCTCAGCATTTGTGCAGGATTCGCACTGCTTTACCTATTACAACCCGCAGGCAAACTAGAACAATTTTCCGCATGGCAATATTCAACAAAAACCGCAAATGCCAACTTAAAAGTACATTATTTTGGCGTATCTACCCTATTGTTTGATGATGGTGAAAACCAAATTCTGATTGATGGATTTTTTAGTCGCCCCTCTCTTGCACAAGTCATGTGGAACAAGTTAGACAGCCAACCAGCCTTATTGCACAAGTTGATTCAACAGCATCAATTACAACGCACACGTGCGATTTTGATCACCCATTCGCATTATGATCACACGCTAGATTTGCCATTTTTGGCGCAGCAACTCAAACACAGTCAAATCATCGGTTCAGAAAGTAGTTTGAACATTGCCCGTGGTGCCGCAATTCCTGAATCTCGATTAAGCCTTGTCAATCCTGCCCAACCAATACAGATAGGAAAGTTTAAGATTACGGCTATTCCATCACAGCATACCCCTGCCACCGCTGTGAATAATGATTTAGGTGAACAAATTCAACAACCATTGTCCTTACCTGCCCGTTTTTATGAATTTAAAGAAGGCGGCAGTTTTGATTATTACATTCAGCATCCTGAACAGAACATTTTAGTCAAAGCCAGTACAGGCGCGATTTCTAAACAATTACAACACTTGCAGGTAGATACTTTATTTTTAGGGATTGCACAGCTCTCTAAACAATCGGTTGCTTTTCAACAGCATTATTTAGATGAAACTGTGGGAACGTTGCGCCCTCGTGTCGTGATTCCAATTCATTGGGATAATTTTTTCCAGCCTTTAGCGCGCCCTTTAGAGTTTTTGCCCCGCATTGCCGACCATAGCCCACGGAGTTTACAGCGTTTGATCGACTATGCAGAACAGCAATCGACACAGGTGATTTTGCTGAATAGCAACACGCCTTATCCGCTTGCTCCGATGCTACAACCGACTTCCTAAACATGCGATACTGTTGAAATCTAAACGCTTCATCTAGTTTGTGCCATGCGGAAAATCATTCATATTGATATGGATGCCTTTTATGCCTCTGTTGAGCTGCGCAGTCGTCCTGAATTGCAGCATTTACCTGTGGTGATTGCTTCGCATCATCCTCGTGCTGTGATTGCCGCGGCATCCTATCCTGCGCGTGAGTTTGGTTTACGTTCTGCCATGTCGATGGCACAAGCCCGCAAACGCTGCCCGCAGGTGGTGGTACTCGAACCCAATTTTGCACTCTATCGTGAGGTTTCCACACAAATTCATCAGATTTTTCAGCGTTATACACCACTTATTGAACCCTTGTCTTTAGATGAAGCTTATTTAGATGTCACCGAAAATTTACAAGGTATTCCAAGCGCAACTGAAGTCGCAATGCGGATTCGGGCAGATATTTTTCAAAGTACAGGTTTAACGGCCTCGGCAGGTGTCGCACCGAATAAATTTTTAGCCAAAATTGCTTCGGACTGGCATAAACCCAATGGCATTTGCGTGATTAAACCCAGTCAAGTGCAGCAGTTTATTCAGGACTTACCCTTAAAGAAAATTCCAGGCGTAGGTAAAGTCACGCAGGAAAAATTAAAAAGCTTGAATTTAAATACCTTAGGCGATTTGCAACACATTGAAGAAAACCTGTTGATTCATCATTTTGGCAAATATGGAAAACGCCTGTTTTTATTTGCCCAAGGGATTGATGAACGTCCTGTGCAGGCAGAACGTGAGCGCCAGCAAATTTCCAAAGAAACCACCTTTGATGATGACTTAAACTTAGCCGAATGTGCAGCTTACTGGTCTAGCTTGATTGATCAGGTTTGGCATAGTTTAGTGAAAAAACAATATGTTGCACGTGGCGTATCGGCCAAATTGAAACTCAAAAATTTTCAGGTCTTACAACATAGCAAAAGTTTTAAACAGCCACTTGAGAGCAAAAACGATCTTGAAAAAGTCCTGCAACTTTTGCTTCACGAAATGCATATTCCCGCACAGGATCAATTCCGTTTAATTGGGGTCGGTCTGTATCAACTCAGCTCTGCCGATGAACAAGCACAACTGTCTTTACTGTAAATATCACGACTCGTAAATATCACGGATTTTAAAGCGGTAAACTTCCCGCTCTACATAAAACATACCTAGCCAATACTTGCCGATGAATACTAAAGCTATTTTTGTATAAATTTCAGCCAAAAGAATAAAAATAAGACAATTTACCCTTCACAGTTGTGCTTTTTAGAGTAATCTATGCGCGCGATGTATTTATCCGTACATACGCTGAGATGTCAAAAATCACCATTACTTTTGGCATACTTGTCCTGTGATTGGCGTGACGATCAAATCCGAAGATTACAGGACAACTCTGCGCTTGGCACTTCGCCGCTTTGATACACCGTCTCTCTTTTCCTCGTATTTTCCATTCAACTACTTTTTATTTTAAGTAGACTGCTGCCTGCATATTTTCCACGTGCTTGCCTGCCTCTATAATACCTCACGCTTTTTATACCCAATCGCTTGGCGCGAGGATCACACCCAATGGCTGTTCAACGTCTACATATCCAAAAACGTTATTCTGAAATTGCAATTTCGGGAAATTTAGTCCATTTGGCAGGGCAACTGGCAGAAGACACACAACAAGATATTGAGGGGCAAACCCAACAAACACTTGCCCTGATTGATCGTTTATTGGCAGATGCGGGTACAGATAAAAGCCACATCATGTCGGTAATGATTTTTCTAAAAGACATTGAGCGCGATTATGCCGCAATGAATCAAGTTTGGGATGCTTGGGTGGCAGATATACAAACTTTACCGCGTACCTGCGTAGAAGCCAAGTTATATCATCCTGACGTTTTAGTTGAGATGACTGTGGTTGCAGTCAAACCTGAAGAGCAACCCAACGTATAACAGATGTGATTGGATCAGGAACATACCCAAAAAAATCAGCATGTCATGGCGACATGCTGATTCATGTTGTCTATCTAGTGATTTTAGCGGCAAGCGTTTAGCCTAATACCTTCACTTTATGGCGTACAGAATGCGCTAAAAAATCATACTTCTTTAAGGCAGTATCCAAATCATCTAAATCTGCATAAGATGACGATGACTGCCCAAAAGCTTCGCGTAATTCGTGATATTCAGGCACATCTTCATAACGCAGCACTTTATAACCCGCCAAACGCAGCAATTCATCTTGGTATTGTGCATTGCGGCTACGTTTCAACATCAACAAATCATCTAAAGCCACAATTGCAACAACTTGATGATTGGCATCCAACACCACAAAATCGGCAATCATATTGCGGTATTTATGTCGAGTACGTGAAAATTTCGTGGTCAGCAAGGCATCAAAAGACACATGCGCCAAGATGATATGTTGAGGTAAAATTTCCTGCAAACGTGTATACGTCAGCTGTTCATTTAAGTTAAAAATTGCACGTTGCTTTAGTGCACTGTCCTGAGGTTTTTCTCTATTTTCCAAGCCCTTAACCGCCATCAAGAGAAAGAGAATCAGTATCAAAACCCCAATCAAAATATAAATGGTCATTATTCAATCCTTAAAATCATTTTTATAGTTGTTTCGGCTTCATGCCGATTTTTTCATCAAATCAGTATATAACACGCTTTTATATTTAAACGTTCCATTTAAGAAACTACATGAAACATTGACAAAACCATCATAGAAACAGAAATTTTGTTTCACAAGCCCGCCTTTTGTCTAAGTGCTGTAGCATCTAAGCGTGTTTTTATCATTAGATACGAATACTGTATAGCATGCAAAAAAATAACAAAGCAATGCTTAACAGATTCGATTGTCGGACAATTCCGATGAAATGAAAAGCAAACAAAAAAGGCGCTGCAGCGCCTTTTGATGGATCTTAACTTCAAGTACTAAGCTTTCGATTTTGGCTTAGATTTTTTGTGTGAAAATGGACGTTTTTCACCTGTTTCACGTGGCGGCAAACCTGTGTGCTGAGTCAATATCTGCCCTTTCTTCGGACGATTACTGTTCTGAGCACGATTACCACTTTGCCCCGTACGTTTTTGTGAATCACCCGCGACAGTCGAGTTTTTCTTACGTGCCGTTTGATACTGTCCATCTGTGCCTTGCGGCTGATAGGTTGGAATCAGGTGCTGTTTAGAGTTTCCGATTAAATCTGCACGTCCCATTTCTTTTAAGGCTTCACGCAACAACGGCCAGTTGTTTGGATCATGGTAACGTAAGAAAGCTTTATGCAAACGACGACGTTTTTCGCCTTTGACAATATCCACATTTTCGGTATAACGCGCCACTTTGGCCAGTGGGTTTTTACCTGTGTAATACATGGTCGAAGCGGTCGCCATTGGCGATGGATAGAAAGTCTGTACCTGATCGGCACGGAAACCATTCTTTTTCAGCCACAACGCCAAATTCATCATGTCGTAATCGGTCGTTCCTGGGTGCGCGGCAATAAAGTACGGAATTAAATATTGCTCTTTGCCCGCCTCTTTACTGAAACGATCAAACATTTGTTTAAAACGGTCATACGTACCAATACCTGGTTTCATCATCTTAGATAATGGGCCTTTTTCGGTATGCTCAGGTGCAATTTTTAAATAACCGCCCACATGATGCGTCACCAATTCACGTACATATTCAGGGTTCAACACTGCCAAGTCATAACGTAAACCTGAACCAATCAGAATTTTTTTAATACCTTTCAGTTCACGCGCTTTACGATATAACTGGGTTAAAGGTGCATGATCGGTATGTAAGTTTTGACATACGCCCGGGAATACACAAGAGGGTTTACGACAATTCTTTTCAATTTCAGGGTCTTTACAATGCAAACGGTACATATTTGCAGTCGGGCCACCCAAGTCTGAAATAATGCCAGTAAAGCCAGGCGCAGTATCCCGAATTTTTTCCACTTCACGCAAAATGGATTCTTCAGAACGGTTTTGGATAATTCGTCCTTCGTGTTCGGTAATCGAACAGAAAGTACAGCCACCAAAACAACCACGCATGATATTGACCGAAAACTTGATCATATCAAAAGCAGGGAAACGTGCATTGCCATAAGATGGATGCGGCAAACGTGCATACGGTAAATCGAATACATAGTCCATTTCTTCCGTAGTCAACGGAATAGGCGGTGCATTCAACCACACATCACGTTCACCATGCTTTTGCACCAAAGCACGCGCATTGCCCGGGTTAGTTTCTAAATGCAAAATACGGTTAGCATGCGCATACAGCACAGGATCATTCGCCACTTCCTCAAAAGAAGGCAAACGAATCACTGCCAATTCACGTGGGGGTAATTTGTGTTTAATTGCTTTTGAAGCAGGCTGCAATTGCACAATCTGGGTATCTGCATCTAGCTGATCACCTTCACGAACAATTGGATTGCTGACTACATCTTTCTGGAAATTTTGATATTGCGCGAGGTTGTTGCCCTTATCTTTTTCAATCTCACAACCGTCTAAATCTTCGGTCATCACATAAGGGTTGATGATTGGATCGACACGGCCCACGCTATCTACATCATTAGATGCAATTTCAACAAATTTGGATTTAGACGCACGGTTATGTTTATTGATAATAAATGCTGTACCACGTACATCTGTAATTTCGTGGATTTTTTCACCTTTGGCCAAACGGTGCATCACTTCAATAATCGAACGCTCGCCATTGCCGTACATCAATAAGTCGGCTTTAGAATCCATTAAAATCGAGCGACGAACTTTATCCGACCAATAATCATAATGTGCAATACGACGCAACGAGCCTTCAATCCCGCCAAGTAAAACAGGCACATCTGGAAAGGCTTCACGACAACGCTGACAGTACACCGTAGCTGCACGGTCAGGACGTTTATTCGGCTGATTGTCTGGCGAATAAGCATCATCAGAACGGATTTTACGGTCTGCGGTATAGCGGTTGATCATCGAGTCCATATTGCCTGCGGTGACGCCCCAAGCGATGGTCGGCCTCCCTAAAACCCGAAAAGATTCCACATTGGTCCAGTCTGGCTGGGCGATGATCCCGACACGAAAGCCCTGCGCCTCAAGCACACGACCAATCACGCCCGATACAAAAGAGGGATGATCAATATAAGCATCACCACAAACTAGAATAAAATCGCAGGCATCCCAACCGAGCTGATCCATTTCTTCGCGTGACATCGGCAAAAATGGCGCAGGCTCAAAACATGACGCCCAATATTTGTCATAATCAAACAACGCTTTGGGTGCGGTCTGAGCAGTATAAGCAGTAGACATGGCTTGCAATTCTCGGCTGGGAAGTGGAAGATCAAAAGTCGATCAAAGATGAAAGCCGACTATTTTAGCATGAATTCCATTCATCTTGCTTGATTAAAAAACACACAAAATCAGCAAACTATTTTTATATCCTAAGTTGGTATCTGAATAAGAAAAGCATAAAGGGATAAGCCTAAAGCAATAATCCTGAATGCTTATCGCAGCGCTGTTGGTTTAATCTTTAAACGCCACGCACCATAAAGCGCCACACCCAAGACTGCAGTCATCACCCATGTCAGACCAGACCAGCCCCATTGTTCCCAAATCAGACCGCTACCACTACCGAGCAAACTCGAACCCATGTAGTAACTAAATAAATATAATGATGATCCCACTGCACGATACTGCAGTGCTTGAATCGACACCCAACTACTGGCAGTAGAATGTGCGGCAAAAAAAGCAAAGGTAAATAGCACCAATGCAGCCAATACGACGGCTAAATGTGCAATCGACATCAACCATAATGCGATCAACATTAGGACAATCACCATAGGCAACACACGTTCACGTCCAATACGATTGCCCCAGCTTGCCGCACGCGGTGAACTATAAATACCCGCCAAATAGGCAATTGAAATCACCCCAATCCAAACTTGGGAAAGCTCAAATGGTTTAGCTAGTAAATAATAGCTGATGTAATTGAAAACACTGACGAAACAGCCCATCAGCAAAAAGCCCTGTAAAAACAGGATTCTTAATTTACGGTCTGCCAAATTGGCAACAAAAGCATCTCTAAACCGCGAGAAGCGAATCGGATACGCTGTAAAATTTTTCGATGCAGGAAGTAACATATAAAAGGTGATTGCAATTAGTAAATTCAAACCACCAATAATTAGGGTTGCCGCTTGCCAAGATATAAAATCGACCAAGACCCCAGCAATTAAACGTCCACCCATGCCACCAATGGCCGTACCCGAAATATACAGCCCCATAGCAAAACCAATATCTTGCTGTCGAATTTCTTCACCAATATAGGTCATGGCGACCGCAGCTACACCACTCACAGCAATGCCAATAAAAATTCGTGTGGTTAAAAAGAATGACCAGATTGGAAGTAAGGCACTCAGAATTAATAAAATGGCAGCTAAAAATAAAGCCAAAACCATAATAGGTTTACGCCCAAAACGATCTGAAATAAAACCTGTGAAAAGCAAACCTATCGCCAAAGCCACAGTAGAAAATGACAGCGGGAAACTACTTTGGGTTGGTGTAACCGTAAAAAAATCGGCCAAAATTGGCATCATCGGTTGCACACAGTACAAGGTCGAAAAAGAAGCGAAACCCGCTAGAAACAACGAAAAAAGAATGGCTTTAAACGGCTTAGTACCATACTGAACATGAGATGCTGCAGCTAAATCAGACATATTTACTCCAATCACGCAATCAGTATACGCCTGTTTATGGACAAAAATAAGCTCGGTATTTTATCGTTTGCTCAAAAACAGCGTCAGTATCATTCATCACTTTGTCAGTTTTTGCTTACATGCACTGAAGCAAAATGAGGCTAGGCAGTATTTTGAGCTTACGGTATTCTTTAAAGCATAAGGAGACAGGATGTTTCCCAAACAGAAAACAACAATAATAGGTTTGAGCACCAGGATCGTGAGGTACGACAGGAGTTATACCTAAACACGAAATACAAAGAAACCCCGTCAGGATGATGGGGTTTCTTTTTATCTGTGTCTTGAGTATATAACTTTATCTATCATCACTTTCTATTTACACACCCCATAATCAAAAAGTCCCCAAACAAGGTTGAGGACTTTTGAACTTAGCACATTACAAGTTTAAGCTTTGGCAGCAACTGCTTTGCCTGCTTTAATTTGCTCAGCTTCATCTTCACTCATAATCAAGGCAACCGCAATTGCAGTGATCAACACTGGCAAACCTACTGCCATAAAGTTGAAGTGTGCAGGTAAATTCATACCCAATAAGCCGCCAATTAAAATTGGACCCACAATCGCACCCATACGACCAATGGCAGATGACCAGCCAATACCTGTTGAGCGTACCGCAAGTGGGTAATATTGTGCCACATAGCTATACAACAACATTTGTGAACCAATAGATGCTGCACCCGCCAAGAATACTAAGATGTAAAGCAAGAATTGATTAGATTGGAAGCCCATGAGGCTCATCACCAATGCACCCATGATTCCCAAGAACATCAATACAGGTTTTAAGTGGAAACGGTCTGCTAAAATACCACCACCCACGATACCAACGACTGCACCTACGTTCATCACCATCATGAACATTAAGCTGTTGTCCATAGAATAGCCTGCCGCCATCATCAGTTTTGGCAACCAGCTGCTGAGTGCATACATGGTTAATAGACAAGTAAAGAACGCTAACCAGAACAATAAAGTATTCACTGCACGACCGCGTTTGAACAAGCTCACCACGTTAGCAGCTTCAGGCACACCAACCTGATACAATTCAAAAGTGGTGTCTTCGGTAATTTTTAAATCTGGTGCTAAACGCGCTACGATTGGACGGGCTTGATCTTGCTTATTTTCTTTGACAATAAAGGTTAAAGATTCTGGCAAGAATTTCCAAATCACAGGCAATAAAAACAATGGGATACCCGCAATAAAGAACATGATTTCCCAGCCAAAACTTGGGGTAAACCATGAGCCAAGTAAGGCTGCCATTACACCACCTACAGCATAACCACTAAACATAGTAGTCACTAAGGTGCTACGCATGGTTTTAGGTGCATATTCAGAAGTTAAGGCCACAAGGTTTGGCATTACACCACCAATGCCTAAACCCGCTAAGAAACGTAAAATTGCAAACTCAGTTGGATTAGAAGCAAAGCCACCTGCAAAGGTTAAACCACTAAACAGAACGATACAGATCATGATGACTTTCTTACGACCAATTTTATCGGCCAAAGAACCAAAAATCATCGCACCAAACATCATACCTGCCAATGCAGTACTCGCGAGCATCCCCGCCTGAACAGCACTCAAGCCCCACTCATCCATCAATAAGGGTAAAACGACCCCATTAATTGCCAAGTCATAGCCATCAAATAAAATGATCAGTAGACACCATGCCACGACATTGAAATGAAATGGTTTGAATTTTGCGTGATCGATGACATCATTCACGTTAATTGCTTGATGTGCCATTCCTCACCTCCTGTGAGTTTGTGTTTCAGTAAGCTTGAATAGCAATTTTTACAGTGAAGACTTTCATTTTTATCAGTCATCCATGTCCACTTTTGCCATTCAAGTAGATTGTGTAACTTTCACACAAAACACAAAAAATAAAAATTCAACATTAGTCTAAAACATTTTATTAATTATGGGTTTATTGTTATTTTAAACACAATAAAATGTGATTATTCTTCTTAATATTTTCTTTTCCACATAAAAAAACACCCCCAACGCTAGTTGAGGGTGTTCGAATAATGAGCTGGCGATGACTTACTCTCACATGGGTAACCCCACACTACCATCAGCGCGAAGAGGTTTCACTTCTGAGTTCGGGAAGGGATCAGGTGGTTCACTCTTGCTATGGTCGCCAGCACAA
>NZ_VOXZ01000011.1:0-99021 GCF_013420455.1 Acinetobacter sp. YH01004 | reverse complement strand
TTACACGCCAAGATTGCAAATAGTCGAAAAGATCATTTGCATAAAGCAAGCACCAAGCTTGTGAATGAAAATGCATTGATTATTGTAGGTGACTTGAGTGCTAAAAAATTAGTAAAAACCAAAATGGAAAAATCTGTTTTGGATACAGGATTTTCGGCACTAAAAACAATGCTCAAGTATAAATGCGAGAACGCAGGCGTATTGTTTGAAGAAGTCCAAGAAGCCTATACCACCAAAATCTGTTCGTGCTGCGGTGAGATCACCTCAAGTAGTCCCAAAGGTAGTACAGATCTTGGAATAAGAGAATGGGAGTGCATGAGCTGTGGTACAGCTCATGATCGAGATATAAACTCAGCTTTAAACATTCTTGCGCTTGGGAATAAGCGTCTAGCTGTAGGAATCACCCTCTTTTAAGGGGGGGAGGATGTCAAAACCTCAAAACCGAGCACATGGTTTTACTGCATCGACCTCACCCTGAAAATGAAATCAAAGGTGGGGCATTGAAAGCTGTAAAGCAAGCACTCAAGCAGGAGGGTTTTTTATGAGTTATTTTAAATACAAAGGTTATCTCGGGACGATTGAACCAGACCTTGAAACAGGTGAGTTGTTTGGAAAATTGGCGTTCATTCGAGATCTTATTACTTATGAGGCTGAAACCTTAAAAACACTTGAGCAAGCTTTTCAGGAATCGGTAGATGGATATTTAGATTCTTGTGCAGAATTAGGGAAGAAACCTGATCAGCCATTCAAGGGAACATTTAATGTTCGTATCAGTCCTGAATTACATCGCAAAGCTGTTTTAGCTTCGGAGGAGAGTTCTTTGAATGCATTTGTGAGTGATGCAATTCAAGAGAAATTAATGCGCTTAGGTGTATGATTTTATCAATGCTATAAACTTTATTCTATATTCAATTTAAAGCATAGCGACCTATTGCTATACAGATCGCTATGTTTTTTTGTGTGAAAATTACTTCTTCTTACGTTTTAAGCGTTTCTTCGCCTGTTGTGCAGCAAGAGCCTCTAACGCCTCACGCAATTCTTCATCGCTAAAGGTGGTGATGTGTTGCAGCATCTGTAAAGTCACATCATCCAACACCAAATTGGCGTATTGTGCGACGTTTTTAAAGTTATCATCAAACACAATCGCATTGTCACTGTTGGTGCTGATATAACCTTGCTGAGTTAAGACTTTAATAAAGCTTTGGAACAAGGCTTTGTCAAAGAATTCAGGTGAGTTGAATTCATACAGCACCGACAAACGCTGACCGACCAAATGGCTGAGTTCTTCGACCTGACGTGCCGAAATATTGCCTGAGCCGCGTTGTGTAATCAGCGCCAGTGTCATGTAATAACGCTCTAAACTCTGCATTACAGGTGCAGCCAATACTACCAACTGGTTATGGTCTTCACTATTTGGTGCAGGTGAAATTAAGTTGCCTTCCGCATCTTCAGAAATCAATTTGGCCTGAATTAACGCTTCTACATAGGCACAAATCCGTTCTTTGAGTTCCTGATCTTGCCATTTCAAGAACAACTCGGCTTTCAGGAACGGATATAAGGTGCGGATGACGTTGATTAAATCGCCACGACGAATCGAACCATTATGTTTCACCAATGCTGCAATTAAAGATGGTAAGACAAAGGCATGCAAAATATTGTTGCGGAAGTAGGTGAGTAACACCGCCTGATGGTCTTCAATCGCGATAATATCGCCCAAAACGTGCTGCACTCGTTTAATCAGTTTGAGTTTTAAGCCGTAGGCAATAATTTCTTTACCTGATAATGGTGTGACTTGAGTGCGCTCATCATAAGGCAGGGCAGTGAGCAGATTACGGTAAGTGTCTAACTGCTTCACACAAATTTCTTCATCCAAGGTATGTTTTGGTGTTGCCAGTAAAATCAGCGATAACAAAGATACCGGGTTAATTACCGCAGCACGGTTAATGTTTTCCAAAATCGCATGTGCTGAAGTATTCACTGCATCTGACACTTGTGGTGGAATAGGATCATCATTTTTTTCAATGCTGATGTGTTCGGCATCGTGTTGTTTTAGAACATCATCTAAAAACACAGGTTCGCCAAAATTGACATGCACCTTGCCAAAAATCCGTTCAATCTTGCGCATGGTTTTTAAAATGCCCATTAGCGATTCAGATTCTTTTGGCTTGCCTTGCATTTCACCGACATAGGTTGAACCTTCCATCAGGCGTTCATAACCAATATAAGTTGGCACAAAAGCAATCGGTTTAGCACGACCACGCAAATGACTGTGAATGGTCATGGCGAGCATGCCTGTTTTTGGTGGCAACAAGCGGCCTGTACGTGAACGTCCACCTTCAATAAAGTATTCAAGCGGCGTGTTACGCGACAAAATACTGAATAAATATTCTTTAAAGACGGTTGTGTATAAGCCGTTGCCACGGAAAGTACGACGGATAAAAAACGCACCGCCACCACGAAGCAATTGACCTACAAATGGCATATTCAGGTTATCGCCCGCAGCAATGTACGGCACCATCATGCCGCGTTTGTAAATCACATAAGACAGCAATAAATAGTCGATATGACTGCGGTGACATGGGGTATAGATAATTTCATAGTCTTTGGCCAGTTCGCGCACGGTACTAAAATTATGCACTTCCACGCCATCGTACAATTGTGTCCATAAGCGGGTCAGTGCCATATCGGCAAAGCGTACCGCTGCATGAGAGTAGTCCGACACGATTTCATTTAAATAACCAATCGCACGACGCTCGGCTTCAATCACGCTAATTTTACTGCGTAAACTTTCACGACGAATGGCATCTTGCACATCGGGAGATTTAATCAGACTGAGCATGACATTGCGGCGGTCAGACAAGTCTGGGCCAAGTACGACTTCACGTTGTCCATCTAAGTAATTATTTAGCGTGTTAACAATAAAGGTCGCAGGCGACAGGTTGGGATGCTCGGTTTTGGCATGTTCAATCAAAGCACGTAAAGATTGCGGCTCATGAAACTCCAAATAAGACTGACGACCATGTACCCCAATATTCATCAATTGTTTGACTGTACCTGGGGTTGCCCATGTATCGGTAAACAGCAATTTAAACCATGAATCTTCTTTGTCGGGAGAGCGTCCCCACAACACGGTTACAGGCACCAACTCAATATCAATTTCTGGGTGCTGTTCTAATTGTTCAATTAAACGCAGCAAGCGTGGTGGGAAAGCATAAGGTGGTGGATTGAGTAGGTTGTTTTCATCGTGATGCTGTAAAAACAGAATCGAGGCTTTTTCCTTATGTGAACCCATCACTAAAGGATCCAGCGCAGGGCTGAGTTTTAAACGACGTGTTTCACCATCAACGACCAAGGCATTACTGCGAGAGTGGTTCTGCAATACATAACAGGTGATGGTAGTACGTGAGGTATCTGAGTCTGCATTTGCTGCATCCTTGACAGGGACTTCACCCAGAACATGCGGTGTCACCACAAGGTCAAGCAGCTTGCCTGAAAGCTGACGATACATTTGACCAAAACCACGCTTGGACATACTCACTCCTACTTCATCACCCAAGTCCCTAGCTGGTAGGGAATTTATTTTGCGCCATTGTATCTAATAATGGCACAGCATTTTTAGATAATTTGCATGAATATTGTTAGATTTTATCGTTAAAAATCGTCTTTTTAGCAAAATAAACGTAATTCAGGGTGACACAAGGGTCAGTCTTAGATGAGTAAAATACTCAGAATTTATGGCAAAATAGCGCTAAGATTTTACGGTTCAGTTTCTGAATCGATTTCGCTGCAACATCCCGCCGCTTGGCCATAAATAAGGTTAGTCATGAACGCACTTACGCAAGAATTGGTTGAACTTCTTCGTTTAGAAAAGTTGGAAGAAAATATCTATCGAGGCATTAGCCGCAACTTGGTAGGCAAGCGCGTCTTTGGTGGGCAGGTTTTAGGACAGGCTTTGCGTGCTGCTTCTTATACTACAGATCGTCCTGCGCACTCCTTACATGCTTATTTCTTGTTTGGTGGAGATGTCAACGCACCCATTATTTATGAGGTTGACCGCTTACGAGATGGTAAAAGTTTTTCTAGCCGTCAGGTGCGTGCCATTCAGCATGGACGTACTATTTTTACGGCAATAGTGTCGTTTGCGCCATTGGAAGAAGGCTTGAACTATCAAATTTCAGAGCCGAATTATCCCGCCGCTGAACTTTTAAAAAATGAAGCTGAATTAAAACAGCATATTGTTGAATTTGTACCTGAAAACGTTCGCGCCAGTTTTATGCGTGATCGTCATGTTGAAATTCGTCCAATTAACCCGAGCAATCCTTTTTTACCCCAGCCTGAAGCGCCTGTTTATGCGCACTACATTCGTACCCATGACAGCATTTCACCAGAAGTGGATGAAGTTTCTTTACATCAGGCCATTGCCGCATTTTATTCAGACTTCACGTTAATGACCACAGCACTGCGTCCACATGGTTTAAGTTATTTATCGCCAAGTTTGCAGTGTGCCAGTATTGACCATGCCATGTATTTCCATAAGCCATTCCGTGTAGATGACTGGATGCTATATGACATGGATGCGACCATTAGTAGCAGTTCGCGTGGTTTGAACTTTGGGCGTATGTGGCAAAATGGTGAATTGGTGTGTAGTACTAGCCAAGAAGGACTGATTCGTTTACGTGAAATTGAAACTCAATAATACATTTTGGGTGAAATTTACCTTAATTGGCCGACTGTCATGCAGTCGGTTTTTTGTTGCCTGTATACATGTGCTTGGGCTGTGCTCAAAAATATTTCTCGATTCAACCCACGCTGCATGGCATAGTCCACACATCACATTAAAAAATTAAACAGCGTATGAGCCTCAATACACAAATATTCATTGCCGCAATTTTGGGTGTGGTGTTTGGTTTTATACTGAATTTATTTCCTGATACCGCATTTTTTTCTGCCAGTTTGTATGGCATAGGCATTGTGAGCAGTATTTTTATCGGCTTACTGAAAATGCTGTTAATCCCGCTTATTTTTAGCTCGATTGTGGTCGGGGTATCGAATTTACAAGCCGTGGGGCAGTTAAGTCGAGTCTGGAAAATTACTTTGGCATGTTGTGTTACCACTACTACGCTGGCTTTAATTCTAGGTTTGGCCTGTGCGCATTTATTCGCTGTCGGCAAAGGTGTAGATATTGTAATGTTTCAGGATGCGATGGCGCAGCATCAACCTCCAGATACGCTTACACCTTCTTCTTTTTTTACCAACTTCATTCAAAACACCTTAATCAATCCATTTAAAGCTTTTGCTGAAGGCAATGTTTTGGCGGTAGTGATTTTTGCCTTGTTGGTGGGTGTGGCGTTGGTTAAAGGCGGTGAGCACTTTAAAACGGTACGTAAACTCAGCCAGCAATTTTTTGAAATTATGATGTTGATGATTGGCTGGGTAATGAAACTGGCACCATTTGGTATTTTTGCCTTATTGGCCAAGTTGGTTGCCACTGAAGATATTTCGGTGCTTAGCCGTTTGGCAGAGTTTGCCGCCGTTGTGACAGGTACCACCATTTTTCATGGTGTGGTGGTCTTGCCTTTGCTGTTATGGGTTTTTGGCAAGATGGATCCGATCACCTTTTTTAAAGGTACACGTGCGGCGCTGATCACTGCTTTTGCCACTAGTTCCAGTTCGGCCACCATGCCGCTGTCTATGAAATGTGCACAGGAAAATTTAGGTGTACGGCCGCAAACAGCAGGCTTTGTGATTCCGCTAGGTACACAATTAAATATGGATGGAACGGCCTTGTATGAGGCAGCCGCAGCACTGTTTATTGCCAACTTAATGGGGCTGGATTTAAGTTTGGGGCAACAACTGATTGTCTGTGCGACGGCCATGATTGCCTCACTCGGTGCGCCTGGTATTCCAAGCGCAGGTATGGTGACGATGATTATGGTATTACAATCGGTGGGTTTGCCTGCAGAAGCGATTGCGATTTTATTGCCGATCGACCGTTTGTTGGATACTGTGCGTACTGTGGTCAATGTGCAGGGCGATATGATGGTTAGTGTGGTGGTCGATCGGCATACTCGTGATGACCCTGCACTGCATTCCTGATAATGGGTTTAAAATCGAATCAAGTTTTCAGCATCATCCTGTTTTATTGTGCTATGTAAAGACATGAGCCAAAGCAGATTAATCCCAACATGGGCTGTAGGCCACTTCCCAAATATGACCATCTAAGTCCTGAAAATAACCTGCATAACCGCCGTAAAAGGTGCTCTGTGCAGGTTTTAAAATTTTCGCACCTGCATTTTTTGCTTGTTTCAATACCTGATCGACCTCGAGTGGGCTATGTACATTATGTCCTAAAGTGATTTGTGCAGCACTGCTGGCTGTACCTGTTAAGCCTGTATCTTGTTGTAAACTTTGTTTAGACCATAAAGTCAGTTTTAAGCCTGCTTGCAGTTCAAAAAAGACCACCGCACCTGGTTCAAATTCCTGTCCAATAATGCCTTCAGTTACAAGTCCTAAGCCGTCGCGGTAAAAGTCGAGTGCACGTTGTAAATCTTCTACCGCTAAGGTAATCACTGAAATGTGTGCTTGCATGTTTGATCTCCTTATCGCATGTAATTGTTTAATGTCTAATTGTTATGATCTTGACAGTAGGGCATTTCTGGCTGCGTTGTAAAGTGCAACTTTGGTGGTGAGAGAGATTGTGATTACGGCGTAAAACTGAAAGTGGACATACAAATAAAAAGTCCTATTCGAGATTGAACGAATAGGACTTTATGTTATCGACCAATAGTCAGTAATTTAACGGACTATTTGGTTTTGGTATCAGATGTGGCTGGATCGTCTATATCTAAAGATTCAGGCTGATCAACATCAACATCAACATCAACATCAACATCAACATCAACATCAACATCAACATCAACATCAACATCAACATCATCGCCAGTGGCTTCTGGAATGCTGTCTAAATCAAATTGATGCGCTTGTTCTAAGGTGAAGTTTAAGCGTCCGCCCATCACACTCGCAAGCTCTTCCAAACCTTGTTTGTTGAGTGATGAAAATAATTGAATCGAGAAATCTAGTTTCATCTTTTTCAACTGCTGTTTGACTTCAAGCAATACTTTATTGGCAGGGCCGCGGTTGAGTTTGTCCGATTTGGTGAGCAATACATGCACGAACAATTTACGTGAATATGCCCACTCCAGCATCATCACATCAAAGTGCTGTAAGGGATGGCGAATATCCATCAGTAACACCAAGCCTTGTAAACTTTTACGATGAATCAAATAATTTTCGAGTTCTTTTTGCCACACAATTTTCATGGCTTCAGGTACGGCTGCATAACCATAACCGGGTAAATCGACCAAACGCTGTTCGGGGTTGCCCAAACTAAAGAAGTTGATCATTTGAGTACGACCCGGTTTTTTAGAAGCACGTGCCAATTGTTTTTGATTGGTTAAAGCATTAATTGCACTGGACTTACCTGCGTTGGAGCGTCCTGCAAAAGCCACTTCGTAGCCAGTATCTTCTACACATAAATTCAGTTTAGGCGCACTCATTAAAAACTCGGCTTTACGCAGCCAGTTTAAGGCGCGAACAGAGTATTCAGTAATGGCAGGGTCTACTTTTTTCTCGTAGCTAATTTTCTGCCGTGGCTGTGCTGCTGCCTTACTGTTTTTCGATTTTCCTCTGCTATGGTGCATAACTTAACTTCAATTCATGGTCTACAAACAGGCATTATAAAGCAAGTCATACAGGCAAGCGACCTTTGCGCCCTGAATGCCCGAAAAAAGCAACATCTAGGATGATATTGCTTTGACCGTTTAAGTTACTTTAAAGATGAATCAGCGGGATTGGAGATTGTGTACTGAACTGTAAATTGGGTACAGGCTGTAGCACTTCACCCAAGCTGTATTGATCTAAGCTTTGATAAAACTGTTCCATTGCCTGATTGAGAATGCCTTTTAGTCCACATTGCGCACGCAGCACGCAGGGCGGGGTATTACACTCTACAATTTGATTTTCACCTTGCAGGATTCTCACCACATGACCTAAACGCAAAGGCAATGCTTCAGGATGCAAGCGAATCCCGCCACCTTTACCACGAGTGGTAATTAGCCATCCTTGCTTACCCATAAAGTGAACGATTTTTACCAGATGGTTCTGGGAAACATGCAAATCCTGTGCAATTTCCGCAATGGTATAGGGTACATCTCGAGGACGCGAGATATACATTAAAATACGCAGCGCATAGTCGGTGAATTTATTTAATTGCATGATCGCACAGATGTTTTTTTTAAATACAAATAAATTAAGGCTAGTCTAGCATAACTAGACTAGCCTTACCTATTAGCTTTTAACGCTTTAGATTAGTGGCGAACACCACCTGTACCAAACGCTTCGCTATGGATTTGCTCATCTTTGATGCCACGCGCAAGTAAAGCTTTACGCTGTTCTGCCATGAATGGCATTGGACCACATAAGTAGTAATCTGCATCGGCTGGTAACAGCGCTGCATCTACAGTGCTGAGGTCTAAACGACCTGCAACATCGTAATCTTGACCCAGTACATCACCTTCGTTCGGGAACTCATACGCAGTCAACGTATGAATACGTGGACATTTTGCAGTTAAGTCTTGGAGATGCTGTTTCATGGCATGTACTTGTTTGCTACGACATGCGTGAATAAATGTCACAGGTTGTGGCACATCTAAAGTCACCAATTGATTCAACATTGCAATCATTGGTGTTAAGCCAACGCCGCCACTAATGAAGACATTGCGTTTGTTGCTGTCGATGAGGAAGAAGTTACCTGTTGGTGCAGATACTTCAACTTCAGAACCTTCTGGTAATTGGTGCAATACGTTCGATACCCAACCTGCAACTTTATCTGCACCATTGCCTGGCTCACGTTTTACAGAAATACGTAAGTAATCTTGTTGTGGGCTAGTCGATAGCGTGTATTGACGTGGTTGCTTCAAGCCAAGTTCAGGTACAAATACGCGTACTGAAATATATTGACCTGCTTCGTATTTTGGTAAATCGCCACCATCTACTGGCTCGAAGTAGATTGAAGTGATTTCGTCACTTTCTACAACTTTCTTGGCAATTTTGAAATTACGCCAGCCTAACCAGCTGCCTTTAGTTTGTTCGTGTTGTTCGTAGATTGCACGTTCAGCATTAATAAACACTTCTGCTAACTGACCATAAGCAGCTGCCCATGCATCAATTAGAGGATCTTCCATTGAAATATTTAATACTTCGCTAATAGAGTGAAGTAGGTTTTCGCCCACAATATTATAGTCAGGTGCTTGAATGTTTAAGCTCACGTGTTTGTGGGCAATCAATTCAATCACAGGCGCAAGCACAGAAGGATCTTCAATGTTTTCAGCATAAGCCAATACAGCACCTGCAAGCGCTTGAGCCTGCGCACCACTACGTTGGTGACCCATGTTAAAGGTTTCTTTTAGATCAGGATTATTCCCCAACATGCGGTTATAGAAATAACCAGTCAGTGCGACACCATTTTCACGGAGTACAGGAACAGTTGCTTTTACAAGGTCAATTTGCTGTGGAGTCATGTTCGATCTCTCATGGCTGTTATTTATAAGATGTATTTAAAATACATCTTATAAATAAGGATTGCAAACATTTTTTTGTGAAACCTTAAAAAAATTATGGATTATAAAAATATCCCATTATTTTTAAAGTTTTTATGGGGTTTGTAGATGTGATAACTAGAGTTTTGTAAGTATTCATTCAGGTTTTGGGTGGCACATCCATGAATGAAATCTATGCAAACCTCATCGTTTATAACATGCTATTTCTTACCAAATAATGACCCTAACAAACCTCGTACAATTTTCTGTCCTGTAGCCCCCCCTAAGCTGCGTGCTGCGCTTTTGGCAAAGGTACCCACAATATCTTGAGTCAGTTTTTCACGCTGTTTGGCAGCGCGTTCTGCTTCTTTTTGCTGTTCGCGGGCTAGACGTTCTTGCTCGCGCGCTTGTTGTTTGGCGAGTGCTTCGGCTTCTTTTGCCTCTTGCTTGGCGCGAGCTTCAGCTTCTTTGGCTTCAATTTTAGCTTGTTCTGCTGCTGCGGCTAGTTGCTGACGTTGTTCAACTTTTTGTTGCAGCATTTCATAAGCACTTTCACGATCTAATTGCTGCTCATACACACCTGCAATAACACTCTGGCTGATACAGGCTTGACGTTCTTCTGTGCTAATTGGGCTAAACGATGAGTAGGGCGGCATTACCCAAGCGCGTTCTACAATTTGCGGTGTGCCTTGTTCATCTAAGCAACTAATTAAGGCTTCACCTACCGCAAGTTCGGTAATGGCTTGTTCAACTTTAAAGTCTGGGTTGGCACGGAATGTATCTGCGGCAGTTTTTACTGCTTTTTGGTCTTTGGGTGTAAAAGCACGTAAGGCATGCTGAACACGGTTACCCAATTGTCCCAATACGCTTTCAGGCAAGTCCAGCGGGTTTTGGGTCACAAAATAAATCCCCACGCCTTTAGAGCGAATTAAGCGTACCACTTGTTCAATTTTTTCTTGTAGCGCGCTGCTGGCATTGTCAAATAACAAGTGTGCTTCATCAAAAAAGAACACCAGTTTTGGCTTGTCCATATCGCCCACTTCAGGCAATTGTTCAAACAGTTCTGATAACATCCATAATAAAAAGGTGGCGTACAGTTTTGGCGTGTTCATGAGTTTGTCTGCAGCCAAAACATTAATATTGCCGCGTCCCTGACTGTCAGTTTGAATAAAATCCAAAATATCCAAACTCTGCTCACCAAAGAATTTATCACCGCCCTGATCAGCTAAAGCCAGTAAATTGCGCTGAATCGCACCCAAACTGGCTGGAGAAAGATTGCCATACTCAGCTTTAAATTCACTGGCGTGTTCGCTGACATAGGTCAGCATGGCTTTTAAATCTTTAAAATCAATCAGTAATAAACCCTGATCATCGGCAATACGGAATACCGCAGACAACACGCCCTCTTGGGTGTCATTCAGGTTCAGCATTTGCGCCAATAATAACGGGCCAATTTCAGAAATGGTGGTACGAATCGGATGACCTTGTTCGGCAAATAAATCCCAAAACACCACAGGAGATGCTGCAAACGGAATGCTTTCGATACCTAAGCTCTTAATACGTGCATCAAACTTTGGGCTGCTGCTGCCTGCTTTGGCTAGACTGGAAACATCGCCTTTGGCATCGGCTAAAAATACGGGTACACCAATTCGTGAAAAGCTTTCTGCCAAGACTTTTAAGGTGACGGTTTTACCTGTACCTGTTGCACCTGCAATTAAACCGTGGCGGTTGGCAAACTGTGAATGTAAAACCACGTCTTGTTGAACGTCGGCAGTTTTTTTACCAATAACGATTGGTGTATTCATTGACTTGAAAACCTCTATATAAATTTTTGTCTTTTGGAATACTTAAATTTCCCTTATGCACGGATTCGTGATTTAAGCCTCTTTTTTGGTTTATTGTGTTACATGTTAAGGTATTTTTACTTTATTGTTGAAATTGTATCCATTTTTTTTGTAATATTCACCATTCATTTTATTTTTAATAACATTATGAAAAATAAAATTTTAATTTAATAGCTTTTATTAAATAGTTTGAAAACGGTTAGAGGGTATAAATGAAACTTAACAAACAATTATTAGCAATGTTAGTGGGAACATCTGTATTTTTAACGGCATGTGGTGGTGATTCAGATAGCTCAATATCTACAAAGCCTACTGATCCAGTTCCACCAGAACAGCCAGACGAAACGCTTACTACTATTCAAGATGTTGCAACTGTAGTAAGTGAAAAGGCAAATATTGCAGTTTTTGGTGCAGTGAATCCTAAATATTTTACAGAGACAGCATTAACATCAGGTCGGACTGTTTTATTGTTAGATGATAATGTGACAAAAGCAGCTGGATTTGCTTCACAGGTTGATTTAACTGCTTCATCGGCACAGAATCAAGCGAAAGTGAGATCCGTTGTATTAAATCAAAATTTAGATGAATTTAGTAAATTCTATTTAGCTGCATTTACTGATGCTCTTATCCAGCAAAATGCAAAAGTCAATATTTTAACTAATCGTGTATCTACGAATGCTCAAGGTGAAGTGGTTAATGTAATCTTGGATATTGATTTTTCTAATGCCAATGAACTGACTAAAGTTCGTGATCTGTTGTTATCTGTATTAAATTCAAATTCATCTGTTACTACTCCTGTAGCCGTACAAGCAAGTGATAAAAAATTACGTCTCAATCTATCTTTTTGGCTTGCAAACCAATTAGGTTATATTTGGGGAAATACTTACGTAGCGAGTAATAGTGATCAAGTTAACCAAGTATATGGTGATTTGAATATTGCTAGTGCTTTAAGTAGCAATGCGGTTATTGAAGTGGCTACAGTAAAAGAAACTTTTACTCAAACAACACAATCTGCAAATGCGGTTGACATTTTATGGAATATTGATTCTTCAGGTTCAATGTCTGAAGAACAGCGTAACTTGGCTAATGGTGCTGCACAGTTCTTTAAATCATTGAATCAAGCAGGTGTAGATTATCGTTTAGCAGTGAATACGCAGGATGCGTACGCATGTAAGTCGCTTAGAACTTTAAAAGATAAAACGACTAATTTTATTGATAGAAATACACCTGATGCAGAGCAAGAGTGGGCAACCTTGGCTCAACCTGGAACTTATGGTTCAGCTACTGAAACAGGTTTTTACTGCGTTCGTGAAGCAGATTTGACTGGTTTTGACCGTCCAAACGTGAAGAATTTAGTGGTGTTTGTTTCAGATGAGCCTGAAAATGAAACATATTGGCAGTCCAGTCCAGTATATAGTAACTATACACGACGAGATTTTAATGATTATAAAAATTATTTCTTGTCTACAAACACTACCTACTTTTCGATTGTAGGTACATCTGATCATATTCGTCCAACTTTTGCAGATCCTACAATTTCTTGGAGTACACCAGGATTCGAATGTAATGGTCAAGGTGGATCAGCAGAGGGCGGTGGTCATTTTAAAGAGATTGCACGGTTGACTGGTGGGGCTTCTGCTTCAATTTGTGCGGATGCCACAAGCTGGAATGTAGTATTTGATGACATTATTCGTGTAGCAACCGGTCTTGCAAGTCAGTTTAGTTTAAAACAGGTACCAGTACCTTCAACTGTTAAAGTGACAGTAAATGGTCAAAATGTTGCGCGTGATACAACACATCGACAAGGCTTTGATCTAGTTTATAGTAATTCTGGCGTAAGTTTAGTGTTCTATGGAACAGCTTTACCAAAAGCAGGTGAGACTGTTTCAGTAAGCTATGATTACTTTAAGTAAAGCGAAACAATAATGTAAAAAATTGGGCAAATTGCCCAATTTTTTATGTCGATATTTAAGCTAAGACTTTTAAAGCTTGTTGAATATCCTGAATCAGATCTTCCGGATGTTCCAGACCAATACAGAAACGAACCAGAAAACCCTCCTTCAAATGTGAATGTTCAAGCACACGCATTTCTTTTAAGTTATATAGCATGACCAGAC
This sequence comes from Acinetobacter sp. YH01004, assembly GCF_013420455.1. Lineage (NCBI taxonomy): Bacteria > Pseudomonadati > Pseudomonadota > Gammaproteobacteria > Moraxellales > Moraxellaceae > Acinetobacter > Acinetobacter sp. YH01004. The sequence continues at coordinate 85,464 of NZ_VOXZ01000011.1, read as the reverse complement.
TGACAGGACCACCCCAGCTAAAGCCAAGCTTAAACAGTTTTAAGCTGTCACAGAAATTGCGAATATCTTGCAACTTGTAGTTATTGTCAAAAATCACGCTGACCAAACCTGCGCTGTGTCCATCGCGGCAAATTTCTTTCCAATACGCATGCCCCGCAGATGTGGCATCGGCAGGGTGCAACACCTGAGCAAATTGTGGTTGTAGTTTCAGCCAGTTGAGTAATTCAATTGTGCTTTTTGCTTGGTGCTCATAACGTAGTTGCATCGAAGCCAAACTGCGTTGTACTTGCGCGACATCATCCCCCGATACGCAAATACCTTGAATGGCATGCATACGAAACAGTTGATGATGTAAGTGTTGATCACGGGTCACGACAGACCCCATTAAAATGTCACCACCACCACTTGGGTATTTGGTCAGGGCATGCACGGTCATATCGACACTTAAATGTTCATTGCCAAAATCAAAAGCATTAAAGGCAAGACCTGCACCCCAGGTATTGTCCAGTGCAGTCAGAATGTTATGGGCTTGGGCTTTTTTTAACAGACCAACTAAGTCCGGAAACTCCAGTGTCACCGAACCAGCCGCTTCGAGCCATAACAGTTTGGCTTTATCGCTTGGGCTAAAGCTTTCTACCTCCAACGGGTTATAGACCTTGACGGCAATGCCATAACGCTGCTGCAGATTACGCAGATGCTCCATATTCGGACCATAAATATTGTCCGGAACCCAGACCTCATCACCCTGGCTTAACAAGCAGGAATTGACCAGATTAATCGCAGAGAGGCCGCTCGGCGCCAGCAGGTGATACAGACCGCCTTCGATCTGCGCGATGTGATCACCTAACGTAAAGGTCGTCGGTGTGCCATGTGTGCCATAGCTATAATCATAAGCATCAGTCCAGTGTCGATTAAACAGTGCATCTGTGTTTTCAAAGATAATGGTCGATGCACGAAATAGGGGAGGCTGTACCGTTTGAATATATTGTGGGGCACGTCTTGGTGCATGAATTAAAGCAGTTTGAGCATTTTTCTTCACAGGTTCACTCAGAAAATAAGCAAATATTGAGTTTAGCTTAAGAGAAATACTGGCTTTAGGCTATAAAAAGCTGCACTACAAGACATGCCTTGAACTTGGCGCTATTTTTGCAGAAGCTGAAGTATAGAAAATACAAAGGATGATCCAGATGAAAGCACCACTAAGCGTGCATTATTTTCAGCATAGTGCAGGTGAAGGTTTTGGAAGTTGCTATGACTATTTAAAGCAGATGGGGGCGAATATCACTGCAACCGAATTTTTTGCTTTACCGCCTGAGCAAAATATTGAAATTGAAGCCTTACCCAAAGTTGAAGATATTGACCTGTTAATTGTGATGGGCGGTGCCATGAGTGTAAATGATGAAGTACATTATCCATGGTTAAAAACAGAAAAACGCTGGATTAGGCGTTATTTGGCGATGGGTAAACCTGCAATCGGTTTGTGTTTAGGTGGGCAGATGATTGCCAATGCGTTGGGTGCAGCAGTGAGTCCTAATCCTGAACAGGAGCGCGGTTGGCATCCTGTCTATAAAGTCGAAAATATACCAGAAAGCTGTTTCCAAATGCCTGATCAAATCTCAGTGATGCAGTGGCATGGCGAAACTTTTGAATTACCTAAGGGCGCGGTAAGACTTGCCAGTAATGCCGCTTGCACCAATCAACTGTATCAAATTGGGAAAAACGTACTAGGATTTCAGTTCCATCCAGAAATTACCCCACGGGCTTTGCAGTTGTTTTTGGACAATGCTGAAATGAAACCTGCATTTTCAGGCATGTATGTACAACCCGCGCATGAATTAAAACAGATGTCTGCAGCACAATTTCAGGCAGGCAACCAATTAATGAATCGTGCAATAGATTATGTTTTAGCACAAAGCAAACTTAGGGAATAAAGTCATGGATTGTGGAGTGAACACAAAAAATGAAAGTTAGTCATGGTGAGGATGATTTGCGCTGTCAAGGTAGAGGAAATGGTCAAAAAGCAGATTACCTACATTTACACTCAATAATTGGATAGGAATGCTGCCTAACTCATATATAAAGTGCTAATCGTATATTTTAAAAAGAGAAATCGGCAGAGCGTGAAAAATAAAGCAATAAAGCCAAAAAGAGATTTGCTTATGCATTAAACAATCGTTATAATGGGCGACCCTTTATGCAAGGGGGTTAACTGCGAAGAAAGTAGTTAACATCGTGACAGTCGTGGCATCGATCATGACCTTAGTGATAATTCACTGCCTTTGACACTTGCCTTAAATTAGTGGGGTGAGATGCGTCAAGGGTGATTCTTTATATATTTGGCTTGGAGTTAACTGGTATGTCTAACCAGAGAATTCGTATCCGTTTGAAGTCTTTTGATCATCGTCTGATCGATCAATCTGCTCAAGAAATCGTAGAAACCGCTAAGCGTACTGGCGCACAAGTTTGTGGTCCAATCCCGATGCCAACTCGCATCGAACGCTTCAACGTTTTAACATCACCACACGTAAACAAAGATGCGCGCGACCAGTATGAAATCCGTACTTACAAGCGTTTGATCGACATCGTTCAACCTACAGATAAAACTGTTGATGCGTTGATGAAATTAGATCTAGCAGCTGGTGTTGATGTTCAGATTGCATTGGGTTAAGGCTTTCGGTTAATTAACACTCTAAGTTAATTAGGCCGCTTTTTTAGAGGTTTATGCACATGGCTATTGGTTTAGTCGGTCGCAAGTGCGGTATGACCCGTATCTTTACAGATGCTGGTGTTTCTGTACCTGTTACAGTGATTGAGGTTGATCCTAACCGCATCACTCAAATCAAAACGCTTGAAACAGATGGTTATCAAGCAATTCAGGTTACTACTGGTGAACGTCGCGAATCTCGCGTAACTAACGCTCAGAAAGGTCACTTCGCTAAAGCGGGTGTTGCTGCTGGTCGTTTAGTTCAAGAATTCCGTGCTACAGAAGCTGACCTTGAAGGTCGTGAAGTTGGCGGAACTATCGGTGTAGATTTGTTCACAGTAGGTCAGATCGTTGACGTAACTGGTCAGTCTAAAGGTAAGGGTTTCCAGGGTGGTGTTAAGCGTTGGAACTTCCGTACTCAAGACGCTACTCACGGTAACTCTGTTTCTCACCGTGTTCTAGGTTCTACAGGTCAAAACCAGACTCCTGGTCGCGTATTCAAAGGCAAAAAAATGGCTGGCCATTTAGGTGCTGAACGCGTAACTGTACAGGGTCTTGAAATTGTATCTATCGACACAGAGCGTTCAGTTCTTGTTGTTAAAGGTGCGATTCCTGGTGCGACTGGTGGTGACGTAACTGTACGTCCTACGATCAAGGCTTGAGGGGAAATAACGTGAATTTAAATACTGTTTCCGGCTCTGCTGTTGAGTTATCTGAAGTTGCGTTCGGTCGTGAATTCAATGAAGCACTTGTACACCAAGTTGTTACGGCTTACTTAGCTGGTGGTCGTCAAGGCTCTAAAGCTCAGAAATCACGTGCAGACGTTGCTGGCGGTGGTAAAAAACCATTCCGTCAAAAAGGTACTGGCCGCGCTCGTGCTGGTTCTATTCGTAGCCCAATCTGGGTTGGTGGTGGTAAAACTTTTGCTGCTCGTCCACAAGATTGGTCTCAAAAAGTTAACCGCAAAATGTACCGCGGTGCAATGCAATGTATCTTAGCTGAACTTGTTCGCCAAGATCGTCTTGTATTGGTTGAAGAGTTTGCTGTTGAAGCTCCTAAAACTAAAGAGTTGCTTGCAAAACTTAACGACTTGAATGCAACTCGCGCATTGATCGTAACTGAAGCTGTAGATGAGAATCTATATCTTGCAGCGCGTAACCTTCCACACGTTGATGTGGTTGATGCTACTGCAATCGATCCTGTTAGCTTGATCGCGTTCGACAAAGTTGTAATGTCTGTTGCTGCTGCTAAGAAAATTGAGGTAGAACTCGGATGAACAACGAACGTTTATATCAAGTCCTACAAGGACCTGTATTTTCAGAAAAAGCACAAGTTTTAGGCGAAACTGCTGGTGTTCAAGTATTCAAAGTTGCATTAAATGCAAACAAACTTGAAATCAAAAAAGCAGTTGAGCAATTATTTGGTGTGGAAGTTGTTAAAGTTAACACGACTATCACTAAAGGTAAGACTAAGCGCTTTGGTCGTACATTAGGACGCCGTTCTGATGTTAAAAAAGCATACGTCACCCTGAAAGCTGGCCAAGATGTTGAAATGGCTGACTTGGGCGATACCGCTGAAAGCGCAGCGGAATAAGGACGAAATTTATGCCGATTCAAAAATGTAAGCCAACGTCTCCAGGACGTCGCTTTGTAGAGAAAGTCGTTCACGACCATCTTCACAAAGGTGCGCCTTATGCGCCGTTGGTGGAAGCTAAAAAACGTACTGGTGGTCGTAACAACAACGGTCACATTACTACACGTCACGTTGGTGGTGGTCATAAGCAACACTACCGTATCGTAGACTTCAAACGTAACAAAGATGGCATTCCTGCTGTTGTAGAGCGTATTGAATACGATCCAAACCGTACTGCACACATCGCATTGTTGAAGTATGCTGACGGTGAACGTCGTTATATTATTGCGCCTAAAGGTTTACGTGCTGGTGATCAAGTTCAATCTGGTAACGATGCTCCAATCCGCCCAGGTAACTGCTTGCCACTTCGTAACATGCCAATCGGTGCTACTCTTCACAACATCGAACTTAAAATCGGTAAAGGTGCTCAATTAGCGCGTTCTGCTGGTACTTCAGTTCAATTGTTGGGTCGTGACGGTTCATACGCTATCGTTCGTCTACGTTCAGGCGAAATGCGTAAAGTGCACGTTGAATGTCGCGCTGTGTTAGGTGAAGTATCTAACTCAGAAAGCAACCTTCGTTCACTTGGTAAAGCAGGTGCTTCGCGCTGGCGTGGTGTTCGTCCTACCGTTCGTGGTATGGCAATGAACCCGGTTGATCACCCGCACGGTGGTGGTGAAGGGCGTACTAAAGGTATCCAACCTGTAAGCCCATGGGGTCAAAAAGCTAAAGGGTACAAGACACGTACCAACAAGCGTACGACTAAGATGATTATTCGCGACCGTCGCGTTAAGTAACAAGTAAAGGAATCTGACAATGCCTCGTTCTCTGAAAAAAGGCCCATTCGTCGATGCGCACTTGTTCGCTAAGGTTGAAGCGGCAATCGCGGCTAATAACCGTAAGCCGATCAAAACTTGGTCGCGTCGTTCGATGATCCTCCCAGATTTTGTTGGTTTAACAATTTCTGTTCACAATGGTCGTAACCATGTTCCAGTGATTATCTCTGAACACATGGTTGGTCATAAACTCGGTGAATTCGCGCCAACTCGTACCTATCGTGGTCACGGTGTTGACAAGAAGTCTAAACGTTAATAGGTGCTATGATGGAAGTAACTGCTAAATTACGCGGTGCCGCTATCTCGGCACAAAAAGCACGTTTGGTTGCAGATCTTATCCGCGGCAAATCTGTTGCGCATGCACTTAACATTTTAAACTTCAGCAACAAAAAAGCTGCTGTTTTAGTTAAGAAAGCATTGGAATCTGCAATTGCAAATGCTGAACACAATAACAGTTTAGATGTAGACGACCTTAAAGTATCTACGATTTACGTTGATGAAGGCATGAGCCTTAAACGTATTATGCCACGTGCTAAAGGCCGTGCAGATCGTATTACTAAGCGTACTTGTCACATCACCGTTAAGGTAGGGGTTTGATATGGGTCAGAAGGTTCATCCAATCGGTATCCGCCTAGGTGTTGTGAAACGTCATAACGCTAACTGGTATGCGAATCCGAAACAATACGCTGAATACTTGCTTAAAGACCTTCAAGTTCGTGAGTTTTTAACTAAAAAACTTAAGAACGCAATGGTAAGCAATATTCTTATCGAACGTCCAACGGGTGCTGCTAAAGTAACAATTAGCACTGCGCGTCCTGGTATCGTAATCGGTAAAAAAGGCGAAGACATTGAGAAATTACAACGCGAATTAACATCTATTATGGGTGTTCCTGCGCAAGTAAGCATCAACGAAATTGACCGTCCAGACTTAGATGCACGTTTAGTTGCTGAAGCAATCGCTTCTCAATTAGAAAAGCGTGTAATGTTCCGTCGTGCTATGAAGCGTGCGGTACAGAACTCTATGCGTGCTGGTGCTAAAGGTATCAAAGTTGAAGTTTCTGGTCGTTTAGGTGGTGCAGAGATTGCACGTACTGAATGGTATCGTGAAGGTCGTGTACCTTTGCATACACTTCGTGCGGACATCGACTATGCAACTATGCGTGCTGAAACTACTTACGGTACGATTGGTGTTAAAGTTTGGGTATTCCGTGGTGAAATCTTGGGTGGCATGAAGCAAGTCATGAACCCAGCACCTGCTGAAGAACGTCCAGCTAAACGCGGTCGCGGTCGTGGTGAAGGTCAAGAGCGTCGTGGTCGTCGCAATGATCGTTCTGCTGAAAAAGGAGAATAATCCATGTTGCAACCTAAACGTACTAAATTCCGTAAGGTGCAAAAAGGCCGTAACACTGGCTTAGCGCACCGTGGTAGCTCAGTATCTTTCGGTACTATCGCTCTTAAATCAGTTGAACGTGGTCAAATGACTGCGCGTCAAATTGAAGCGGCACGTCGTACAATCAGCCGTCGTATTAAGCGTGGTGGTAAGATCTTTATCCGTGTATTCCCAGACAAACCAATTACTTCTAAGCCTCTTGAAGTGCGTATGGGTAAAGGTAAAGGTTCTGTGGAATATTGGGTTTGTCAAATCAAACCAGGTAAAGTCTTGTACGAAATTGATGGTGTGAACGAAGAATTGGCGCGTGAAGCATTTACGCTTGCTGCTGCTAAACTTCCGTTTAAAACCACTATCGTGACTCGGACGGTAATGTAATGAAAACTAAAGATCTACGTGAAAAGTCGGTAGAAGAGTTGACAGCTTTGCTTGATGAGCAACAGCTTAACCAATTCCGTCTTCGTATGGCGAAAGCAACTGGTCAATTGGGTAAATCGCATGAAGTTGCGCTTACTCGTAAAACTATTGCACGCATCAAGACCCTCCTTACCGAAAAACAGGGGAACGGGCAATGAGTCAAAATACAGTCCGCACGTTAACTGGCAAAGTTGTAAGCGACAAAATGGAAAAATCTATTGTTGTCCTTATTGAACGCCAAGTTCAACACCCGTTGTATGGCAAATTGATTCGCCGTTCAACCAAATTACACGCTCATGATGAGAACAATACCGCCAAGATTGGTGATGTTGTAACCATCAAAGAAAGCCGCCCAATGTCTAAAACTAAGTCATGGACTTTAGTTGAAGTTGTTGAAGCTGCTGCTGAGTAATTAACGTTCTTGTTGCATCATCGGTCAATTTCGAGTACTCTTTGAGCCTTTCGAAATTGTGACCGGTGATGCTCGGTTTTGGAGTAGGGCAATGATTCAAACCGAAACGATGCTTGACGTAGCTGACAACAGTGGTGCTCGCCGCGTACAATGTATTAAAGTACTAGGTGGTTCACATCGTCGTTATGCTTCTGTTGGCGACATTATTAAAGTTACTGTAAAAGAAGCTATTCCACGCGCACGTGTTAAAAAAGGTGACGTGATGAATGCTGTTGTTGTACGTACAAAGTTCGGTATTCGTCGTCCAGACGGTTCTGTGATCCGTTTTGATGATAACGCTGCTGTTATTTTGAATAACAACAAAGCACCGATTGCAACTCGTATTTTCGGACCAGTGACTCGTGAACTTCGTACTGAACAGTTCATGAAAATCATTTCATTGGCTCCTGAAGTTCTATAAGAGGCAATCATGGCTAAGATTAAAAAAGGCGATCAAGTAATTGTGATCGCAGGTAAAGAAAAAGGCAAACAGGGTACTGTTCTGTCAGTTTCTAATGACCGTGTTAAGGTCGAAGGTCTTAACTTGGTTAAGAAGCACCAGAAGCCAAACCGTGCTACGGGCGCTGAAGGCGGTATCGTAACGCAGGAAGCTTCGCTTCATATCTCAAACGTGGCAATTTTTAATGCTACAACCCAAAAGGCTGACCGTGTTGGTTACCAAACGATTGATGGCGTGAAAACTCGCGTTTATAAATCGAATGGTGAATCAGTGGCGGTGGCGAAGTAATAGGTTGAAATAGGCAATGGCCAGACTTAAAACACGTTACAACGACGAACTTAAGGCTCAATTACAAGAACAATTGGGCGTTAAGAATGTGATGGAGATCCCTCGCATCACTAAAATTACCATCAACATGGGTGTTGGTGCTGCAGCTGCTGACAAGAAATTGTTAGATGGCGCTCTTTCTGATATGCAAGCTATTGCTGGTCAAAAACCAGTTTTAACATTAGCTCGTAAATCAATCGCTGGTTTTAAAATCCGTGATGGTTGGCCGATTGGTTGTAAAGTTACTTTACGCGGCGAACGTATGTACGAATTCTTAGACCGTTTGATCTCTATCGCGATCCCTCGTATCCGTGACTTCCGTGGTTTCTCTTCGAAATCATTTGATGGTCGTGGTAACTACTCTATGGGTCTCAAGGAACAAATCATGTTCCCTGAAATCGATTTCGATAAGATTGATCAAATTCGTGGTATGGACATCACCATTACTACGACTGCTCGCACCGATGACGAAGGCCGTGCGCTTATGCGTGCATTCGGCTTCCCGTTCAAATAAGAGGTCGATATGGCTAAGAAAGGTATGATTAATCGCGAATTGAAACGCGAAGCTACTGTTGCTAAATACGCTGCAAAACGTGCTGAATTAAAAGCAACGATTGCAAACGTAAATGCAAGCGACGAAGAGCGTTTCGAAGCGATGATGAAATTACAAGCATTACCACGTAATGCGTCTCCAGTACGTCTTCGTAACCGTTGTGGTTTAACTGGTCGTCCTCATGGTTACTTCCGTAAGTTCGGTTTAAGCCGTAACAAATTACGTGACACAGTAATGCAAGGTGATGTACCGGGCGTTGTTAAGGCAAGCTGGTAAGGAGCACTATAAATGAGTATGCAAGATACCGTTGCCGACATGCTAACGCGTGTTCGTAACGCTCAAATGGCAAAGAAACAAACTGTTTCTATGCCTAATTCTAAGTTGAAGGTTGCTATTGCAAACGTACTTCAACAAGAAGGTTATATCGCAAATGTAGAAGTGGCTGACAACGAAGGCAAACCTACATTAACGATTACTTTAAAATACTATGAAGGCAAACCAGTTATCGAAACTGTGAAACGCGTAAGCCGTCCAGGTCTACGTCAGTATCGCGGTAAAGATGCACTTCCAAGCGTTAAGCAAGGTTTAGGTATTGCAATCGTTTCTACAAGCAAAGGCATCATGACTGATCGCGCTGCACGTGCTGCAGGTATCGGTGGTGAAGTTATTGCTTTTGTTTCTTAATAATAGGTGATTCCTCATGTCTCGTGTGGCTAAAGCCCCAGTAACTGTACCTAACGGTGTTACAGTTACTCAGAACGGCCGGCAGGTCGAAGTGAAAGGCAGCAAAGGTACATTGTCTTTCAACCTGCATGCGCTGGTCGAGCTAAAACAGGAAGACGGTATTTTAGCTATTGCTCCTAAAGCTGAGTCGAAAGACGCTTGGATGCAAGCTGGTACTGCTCGCGCTGTGCTTAACAATCTTGTAAAAGGTGTGAGCGAAGGCTTCGAACGTAAGTTACAATTGATTGGTGTTGGTTATAAAGCTGCGGTAAAAGGTAACGTTGTTAACCTTAACCTTGGTTTTTCACACCCAATCGATTACACCCTTCCTGAAGGTGTAACTGCAGAAACTCCAACTGCAACTGAAATTATCCTTAAATCTGCTGACAAAGCAGCTTTAGGTCAAGTTGCTGCGGATATCCGTGGATACCGTCCACCAGAGCCATATAAAGGTAAAGGTGTTCGTTATTCGGATGAAGTTGTTCTTCGTAAAGAAGCTAAGAAGAAATAAGGCGCGAGGTTCTTATGAACGAAAAGAAACAATCCCGTTTGCGTCGTGCGAAAAGCACACGCTTGCACATCCGTGCATTGGGTGCGACTCGTTTGTGTGTAAACCGCACGCCGCGTCACATCTATGCTCAAGTTATTTCAGCAGATGGTGGCAAAGTTTTAGCGCAAGCTTCAACTTTAGATGCTACTTTACGTGCTGGTACAACTGGTAACGTTGAAGCAGCTCAAAAAGTAGGTGCTTTAATCGCAGAACGCGCGAAAGCAGCTGGCGTAACTAAAGTTGCGTTTGACCGTTCTGGTTTTAAATATCATGGTCGTATCAAAGCCTTGGCTGATGCTGCTCGTGAAAACGGCTTGGAGTTCTAATCATGGCTAAAGTTGAACAAAACGAAGGTCTTGTTGAAAAGCTGGTTGCCGTTGATCGCGTAGCCAAAGTTGTTAAAGGTGGTCGTATCTTCTCTTTCACAGCATTAACTGTTGTGGGTGATGGTAATGGTCGCGTAGGTTTTGGTCGTGGTAAAGCACGTGAAGTTCCAGCTGCTATTTCTAAAGCACTTGAAGCTGCACGTCGTAACATGATCACTATCGAATTGGCAGATGGTACTTTACAACACCCGATTCATGCGCGTCATGGTGCAAGCCGTGTTTACATGCAGCCAGCATCTGAAGGTACTGGTGTAATTGCGGGTGGTTCTATGCGTGCAGTTTTAGAAGCTGCAGGTGTACGTAACGTATTGACTAAATGCCGTGGTTCTACTAACGCTGCAAACGTAGTGAACGCAACTTTCAACGGTTTGCGTGACATGACAACTCCTGAAAAGGTTGCTGCGAAACGTGGTCTTTCAGTAGAACAAATTCAAGGGTAATCAATCATGAAAACGATTAAAGTTACCCAGACTAAATCTGCATCGCACCGCTTGAAAAATCACAAGCTTAGCCTTAAAGGTTTAGGTCTGCGTCGTATTGGTCATACTGTAGAAGTGCAAGATACGCCTTCTAACCGTGGTATGATCAACCAAGTCTACTATATGGTTAGTGTAGAGGAATAAGCCATGACTCTGCGTTTAAATGAACTTGCACCTGCAGAAGGTGCTAAGCGTGAAGCCCGTCGTTTAGGCCGTGGTATCGGTTCTGGCGTTGGTAAGACTGGTGGTCGTGGTATCAAAGGTCAAAACTCACGTAAGAGCGGTGGTACACGTCCTGGATTCGAAGGTGGTCAAACTGCGTTATATCGTCGTTTACCTAAATTCGGTTTCACTAGCCAAATCGCTTTGAAAACTGCTGAAGTACGTTTATCTGAGCTTGCTAAAGTGGAAGGCGACATCGTTAGCCTTGAAACTTTAAAAGCAGCGAACGTTGTACGTAAAGATATGGCTCGTGCTCGTATCGTACTTTCTGGTGAAATTACTCGCGCATTCACTATTCAAGGTGTTGCTGTGACTAAAGGCGCTAAAGCTGCTGTTGAAGCGGCTGGCGGTAAAGTCGAGGAGTAATCCCCAGTGTCTATGTCTCCTAGTTCTTCAGGTCATGTTCACATGATGAAAGGCCAACCATTTCACGTGAAATACCGTGAAATTATACGCCGAATGATGTTTCTCATTGGTGCGTTGTTGGTATTTCGACTAGGAGCGCATATTCCAGTACCAGGCATTAATAATGCCGCACTTGAACAATTGTTTAATGCAAACCAAGGTACAATCCTTGGTTTGTTTAACATGTTTTCGGGTGGTGCATTAGAGCGGATGTCGATTCTTGCTTTAGGGATCATGCCATACATTTCTGCTTCGATTATCGTACAGTTGATGTCTACCGTGGTTCCTTCGCTTGAAGCTTTGAAAAAAGAAGGCGAGCAAGGCAAACGCAAAATTAATCAATATACGCGCCAAGGCACATTGTTTCTTGCACTTGTGCAAGCGATTGGGATGTGTGCAGGTCTGATTGGTCAAGGTATTACCTTAACGTCAGGTCTGGCTTTTTACGTTCCAGCTGTGACCTCTTTGGTTGCAGGCACAATGTTCTTAATGTGGTTGGGTGAACAAATTACCGAACGCGGAGTGGGCAATGGTATTTCCATGATCATTTTCGCAGGTATTGTTGCAGGCTTGCCTAATTTAATTATGCAATCCTTCACATCTATTGACAGTGGCCAGTCAAGCCTGATTGGTTTGGCAATTTTTGGTTTATTGTCTTTGGGTGTACTTGCAGCAATTGTGTTTATTGAGAAGGCGCAGCGTCGTATTCCAGTAAACTATGCTCAAAAACAACAAGGTCGTCGTGTATTTACTGCTCAGCAAACGCATTTGCCATTAAAAATTAATATGGCAGGTGTGATTCCAGCAATTTTTGCCAGTTCATTGCTTTTGTTCCCAGCGAGCTTAGGTCAATGGGTCGGCAGTGCGGACCCTAATGCTGGATTAATCAAGCGTAGTCTACAAGACTTGGCATTGGTATTGTCGCCTGGACAACCGTTGTATTTGGTGCTCTTTGGTGCGTTAATTATCTTTTTCTGTTACTTCTACACTGCGCTGGTTTTCAGCCCTAAAGAAGTTTCGGAAAACTTGAAACGCAGCGGAGCTTATGTGCCTGGTATTCGCCCAGGTGAGCAAACTGCTCGTTACTTAGATCATATTCTCAGTCGTTTGACCTTTATTGGTGCGATTTACATCACTGTAGTCTGCTTAATGCCGATGATTCTACAAAGCTCATTTGGAATTCCATTTAGCTTAGGTGGTACATCATTATTAATCGTTGTAGTGGTTGTGATGGACTTTATGGCTCAGCTTCAAGCACATCTCACCTCGCACCAGTACGATAATCAAACGTTAATGAGAAAAACGACTGCTCATCCTAAGGGATAAGCGCACTTAGAGGTTTCATCATGAAAGTACAAGCTTCTGTAAAGAAAATTTGTGGTAGCTGCAAAGTTATCCGTCGTAATGGGGTTATTCGCGTAATTTGCAGCGCAGAACCTCGTCATAAGCAGCGTCAAGGTTAATTTGATTAAGACCTGTTGATTTCAGTAGGCTAATTAGGTTATTATCCGCCCCTCAAGATTTTTGTGGGGCGGTTGATTATCTTAACTGCCTTTTTGGAGAAAATTGAATGGCTCGTATTGCCGGTGTAAACATTCCGGATAACAAGCACGCTGTTATCTCTCTCACTTATATCTTTGGTATTGGTCGCCACACTGCTAAGACTATCTTAGCTGCTGCTGGTATCGCACCAACAACAAAGATCCGTGAATTAGATGACGCTCAGCTTGATGCGATTCGTGCAGAAGTTGCTAAGGTTCCGACCGAAGGTGACTTACGTCGCGAAATTTCCATGAACATTAAACGTTTAATGGATTTAGGCTGCTACCGCGGTCTTCGTCATCGTCGCAGCTTGCCTGTCCGTGGTCAACGCACCAAAACTAACGCACGTACCCGTAAAGGTCCGCGCAAACCGATTAAGAAATAAGATTTCTGGAAGCTAAAAGATGGCTAAAGATACTCGCACACGCAAGAAGGTCACTCGTACCGTCTCTGAAGGTGTTGCACACATTCACGCTTCTTTTAATAACACCATTGTGACCATTACCGATCGTCAAGGTAATGCACTGGCTTGGGCTACCTCAGGTGGACAAGGCTTCCGTGGATCACGTAAATCAACTCCGTTCGCTGCTCAGGTAGCTGCTGAAGTTGCTGGTAAAGCTGCTTTAGATTACGGTTTGAAAAACTTGGACGTCCTTGTTAAAGGTCCTGGTCCAGGTCGTGAGTCTGCGGTTCGTGCATTAGGTGCAGTGGGTTATAAAATTAACAGCATTACCGATGTGACTCCAATCCCTCACAACGGTTGCCGTCCACCTAAAAAACGTCGCGTGTAAGGAGAAACATTCATGGCTCGTTATATTGGTCCAAAATGCAAACTCTCTCGCCGCGAAGGGACAGACCTGCAACTAAAATCTGGCGTTAAACCATTTGACGTCAAAACTAAAAAACACGCTAAAGCTCCTGGCCAACATGGCGGGGCTCGTGGTGGTAAGCAATCTGAGTACTCACTACAATTACGTGAAAAACAAAAAGTACGTCGTATGTACGGTGTTTTAGAGCGTCAATTTAGTAACTACTATAAAGAAGCTGCTCGTGTGAAAGGCGCAACAGGTGAGAACTTGTTGAAATTGCTCGAAAGCCGTCTTGATAACGTTGTTTATCGCATGGGTTTTGGTTCTACACGTGCAGAAGCTCGTCAGCTTGTATCTCACCGTAGCATTACTTTAAATGGTCGTCGTGTTAACATTGCGTCTATTCAAGTTAAAGCTGGTGATGTAATTGCAGTTCACGAAGGTGCAAAACAACAATTACGTATTAAAAACGCAATTGAATTGGCTGCTCAACGTGGTATCCCTTCATGGATGGAAGTTGACCATTCTAAATTTGAAGGTACGTTTAAAGCTGCACCAGATCGTTCTGATTTACCTGCTGAAATCAACGAAAGCTTGATTGTAGAATTGTATTCTAAATAATCCTTGAGGTAGCAATAATGACGCGTACTGCAAATGAGTTTCTTACTCCGCAAGCGATCAAGGTCGAAGCGGCAAGCGGGACCTCGGCAAAAGTTATTCTAGAACCATTAGAGCGTGGCTTTGGTCATACTCTTGGTAATGCTTTACGTCGCATCCTTCTTTCTTCTTTACCTGGCGCAGCTGTGGTAGAAGTTGAAATTGAAGGTGTCGAGCACGAGTACAGTACTTTGGAAGGCTTGCAGCAGGACATCGTCGAGCTCTTGCTGAACCTGAAAGGATTGTCTATTAAGCTGTTCGATCAAAATGAAGCTTATTTGACATTGGAAAAACAAGGTCCAGGCGATGTAACTGCTGCAGACCTTCGTTTACCGCATAATGTTGAAGTGGTTAACCCTGAACACTTGATCGGCACTTTAAGTGCTACAGGCAATTTAAAAATGCGCCTGAAAGTTGCTCAAGGTCGTGGTTATGAAACATCTGACTCACGTTTCCCAGAAGGCGAAACTCGCCCTGTAGGTCGTTTGCAGTTAGATGCTTCTTATAGCCCAATTAAACGTGTGTCTTACATCGTAGAAAATGCGCGTGTAGAACAACGTACTGACCTTGACAAGTTGATCATTGATCTTGAAACCAATGGTACAGTTGATCCAGAAGAAGCAATCCGCAAAGCGGCAACAATCTTGCAACAACAAATTGCAATTTTTGTTGATCTTCAGAAAGATCAAGCTCCTGTTGCTCAAGAGCCTCGTGAAGAAGTTGACCCAATCTTGCTTCGTCCAGTAGATGATCTAGAGCTTACTGTTCGTTCTGCTAACTGTTTGAAAGCAGAAAATATTTACTACATTGGTGATCTTGTACAGCGTACTGAAGTTGAGCTACTTAAAACGCCTAACTTGGGTAAAAAATCGCTTACAGAGATCAAAGATGTTCTGGCTTCTAAAGGCTTACAGCTCGGCATGCGTTTAGAGAACTGGCCACCGGCTAGTCTCCGTATGGACGATCGTTTCGCCTATCGTAGCCGTTAATTAAGTAGGACTATCACCATGCGTCATCGTAATAGTGGTGTGAAATTAGGCCGTACAAGCAGCCATCGCAAAGCGATGTTCCAAAACTTGGCTAATTCTTTGTTCGAACACGAGTTAATCAAAACAACTGTTCCTAAAGCAAAAGAATTACGTCGTGTTGCTGAGCCTTTAATCACTTTAGCTAAAAACGATACAGTAGCAAACCGTCGTTTAGCGTTTGCTCGTACTCGTTCAGCAGCAACTGTTGGTAAATTATTTACCGTTCTTGGCCCTCGTTACAAAGAGCGTAACGGCGGTTATCTACGTGTTCTTAAAGCGGGCTTCCGTGCGGGTGATGCTGCACCGATGGCTTACGTTGAGCTTGTAGATCGCGAAGTTAAATAATTTCGCCAAGAATAACGCACGTTGTTCAGAAAAAGACCGGTTTTACCGGTCTTTTTTTATGAAAAAAATAAGTTGATCTCAAAAATGATCAAATTGTCCCGAATTGATATAAATTTTAGTAACTTTTGCTAAACTTGACATTGTGTATTGTCAAATTTATGCTTTAATAAAAAACATCATTCAAGCTGGACAATAAAACATGGATAAGCAGGTTGATATATTAATTATTGGGGCAGGGATTTCGGGCATTGGTGTAGCAGCACATTTAAGTCAAAACTGCCCACAGCGTTCTTTTGAAATTATTGAGCGTCGTCAAAGTTTTGGTGGCACTTGGGATTTATTCCAATATCCGGGCATTCGTTCAGATTCGGATATGTCGACCTTTGGTTATAATTTTAAGCCTTGGAAGAAAACCAATGTACTAGCCGATGGCGCATCTATCAAAGGTTATTTAGCAGAAGTCATTCAAGAAAAAGTCTTACATTCAAAAATTCATTTTCAGCATCGTGTACTATCTGCCAATTATGATTCTCAAACACGTAAGTGGACGTTACGCATAGAAAATGCAGCACAACAGATTGAAACTTGGGTGGCTAATTTTGTTTTAGGCTGCACAGGCTATTACAATTACGATCAAGGTTTTCAGCCTGACTTTCCGAATCAGCAGGCGTTTAAAGGCACATTTATCCACCCTCAGCATTGGCCTGAAAATTTAGATTATCGTGGTAAAAAGGTGTTAATTATTGGCAGTGGTGCAACTGCGATTACCTTAGTCCCTGCTATGTCAAAAGGTGGTGCAGCGCATGTCACCATGCTACAACGCTCGCCGACTTATATTGCTTCAGTGCCTGCAATGGATTTTGTTTATCAGCAAATGCGTAAAGTTTTGCCTGAAGATGTTGCTTACAAAATCACGCGCGCACGTAATATTGGCATGCAACGCGCCATTTATGCTTTAGCACAAAAACAGCCGAAATTACTGCGGACTTTGTTGCTGAAATCTATCCAAATGCAGCTCAAGGGCAAGGTAGATATGAAGCATTTCACGCCACATTATAATCCGTGGGATCAGCGTTTATGTGTTGTGCCTGATGGTGATTTATTTAAGATTTTACGCGAAGGGCATGCCTCGATTGAAACCAATCAAATTGCAAGTTTTACTGAAACAGGTGTGCAATTAAAATCGGGTAAACATTTGGATGCCGATATTATTGTGTCTGCGACAGGTTTGAATATTCAGATTCTAGGCGGTATTCAAGCCACAATTGATGGTGTGCCTTTAGACACCTCGAAGCACATGCTATATCAAGGTGTGATGATCAGCGATGTACCGAATATGGCGATGATTATTGGCTATATTAATGCCTCTTGGACGCTTAAAGTGGATGTGGCTGCGGATTATATTTGTCGTTTGCTCAATTATATGGATCGACAAGGTTATGACGAGGTAATTCCTCAAGGTGACCAAACAGAGTTATTGGAAGATACGGTGATGGGCAGTTTGAGTTCGGGCTATATCGCGCGTGCTGCTGATGTGATGCCAAAGCAAGGCAAACATGCGCCATGGCGAGTGACCAACAATTACTTAGAAGATCGCAAAACTTTAAAACAAGCAAGTTTTGAAGATGGTATTTTAAAATTCAAACAAGCTGTGCCTGCACAGCAGCGTAAACCTAAATTAGTGTCTTAAATCGTTGGGTGCAAAAATAATATGGCACAAGAAATTTAAAATTGCTTGCGCCATTTTTATGTTGAGGTGGAAATTTTATAAAGAACGTGAAATCAGCTCTTTCATAATTTCATTGGTGCCTGCATAAATACGATTGGCCCGATTGTCTAAGTAAGCATGTGCAATTGGATACTCAAGCATATAGCCATAACCACCATGCAGTTGTAGACATTCATCCACCACTTTGGAGTACATCTCTGAAATTTTATATTTGGCGGCCGCTGCAGCTTCAACACTGAGCTGATCTTGAAGTTGTAACTGCATACATTGATCTAAAAAAGCACGACAGAAATCAATTTCGGTGCGTAATTCTGCCAGTTTAAAGCGCGTATTTTGAAAGCTATGAATACTTTTGCCAAAGGCTTGACGTTGCTGAGTATATTGCAGTGTATGTGCAAAAGCAGCTTCTGCACCTGCTTGGCAAATAATCGCGACAATTAAGCGTTCCCAAGCCAGTTCTTTCATCAGCATGATAAAGCCCATGCCTTCTGCACCCAATAAATTGCTGCGAGGCACGCGGACATTATCAAAAAATAATTCGCAAGTGTCCTGACCTTTCATACCAATTTTATTCAGTGGTTTGCCTTTGCTAAATCCCGCACGGTCTGCTTCTACCAATATTAAAGACAGATTGGCTGAACCTTTGTCTGTGTTCGCTGTTTTACATACCACAATCGCCATGTCGCACAAATAGCCGTTGGTAATAAAAATTTTAGAACCATTAATCACGTATTCATCGCCATCCAATACCGCAGAGGTACGCACAGCTTGTAAGTCTGAACCTGTACCGGGTTCGGTCATGGCAATCGCGGTTATCACTTCGCCTGTGGCCATGCGGGGTAACCAGTGTTGTTTTTGTTCAGTTGTGCCAAAGTTATTAATGTAATTGGCGACAATATCTGAATGCAGTGAAAAACCGGTAGCACTGTCACCTGCATAGGCTTGTTCTTCAATCAAAATCATGCTGTATAAGCGGTCTACCCCTGAACCTGCATATTCTTCAGGCATGGTGCTACACAGCAAACCCAAAGTACCTGCTTTACGCCATAGCTCACGGTCTACATGCTGCTGCGCTTCAAATTTTTCAGTATGGGGGATGACTTCCTGCAAATAGAATTTTCGTACCAAATCACGAAAACTGTCGTGTTCAGCACTGAATAAGGTGCGCGGTAACATATTGGCAATGGGGCGAATTGCGGCAGATTGCATGGTTTTATCTTCCTGATGTTGTTATTTTGAATTCACCTTAGAAGAATTTATAGGGGGCAACAAGGTGCAAAAGTTTCAATTGCAAATGAAAGATGATGCTTTTGGTCAATGCTGCATAAAAGTCATCGAAACTTTAAAAGGGGTCGGTTAAACTAGCCTGAGTTTAATTTTAATGGGGAAACCGCATGAGTGATGACATCAGCTTAGAAGAACGCAAAGTGATTTACCGTGCCCGTCGTGGTTTAAAGGAAATTGATGTCTATTTTGACCCGTATGTGAAAAATCATTATTTGACTGCCAGTGCGGAAGAAAAACAAATGTTTGCCGATTTGGTTGAGCAGGAAGACCCAGATTTATTGGATTGGTTTATGGAAGTGTCTGAGCCACCACGTCCTGAGTTGAAAGATTTTATCCGTAAACTAAAGCATTATGTGCATGGCTAAGCAGCAGTTTCAGCTGAAACCTAGTGTCATCGCAATAGTGTTTCAGCTGATGATCGCTCTACTCATCGTTTGGCTTTTACTACAAGTGTTAAAGCCATGGCTTAGCGTTGTATGTATTGTCATTATGGGCTGGACATATTTTAAATTTGTTCGTGCAAACCGAATTGTTGGTTTAGATCAATTAGATGACCGTGAATGGTCAATTTCCTATCTCGCGCCTCGTGTAGTATCACAACAGATTAAAAGCACAGCTCGCCAAATTGAAATTCAGCGTGTGCAACTGCGTCAAGTGATAGATCATCAAATTTATATCGTCATGGAATTTCAGCAAGCCTTTAAACCTCTGGTGATTTGGTGTGATCAGGTTTCCAAGGCGGAATGGAAGGCTCTAAAAATATTGGCGAAAATGCTCTAATTTACAGACAGCTGTATATTTTTATAATAATAAAAAACTATAAGTATCATAAAGATAAAATTATCATCTATTTTTCGTGTCCTGATCAGTCATTTTATATTGGCATAAAAGATTACACATATCCCTATTTTTAGTTATATTCATTCCAGACAAGTGTAGATCAATACAAATCAGATTCCTGAAATGTGCAGATTTAAATTTAGTCGAAAGATTTTTTAAGATAAGCCCGAATTGGGCATCAGTTAATAAGTAGCATGTGCTGAACCGTCGCAATGCTACTTTTTTTTGCCTAAATTTTGTCGGATGACAGATTTCAGTCAATTTTAGTCACTTTAAAACATGGCAAAGTTATCCATCTGAAGCAGCAAGTAGACGCTTTTATTCAGATATTGCTTCTGCTATGTTTGTTGCAATGGACATAAACACAATTATAGAGGACAGGAAAATGTCGCAAGTCCAAAAAATAGGCCAGGGTGTGGCCGTATTTGCAATCACAAGTTTATTATTATCAGGTTGTTCACAAGTGATCAAAACAGGTGCCAATGTCGCACTTGGATTTACTGAAAAACATATTGTGCCGCCAATTTTAGCGATGGAAGATGCTGAAATGGTGTGTAATTCTGGTAATTCCTTAACCCCTGCCATTATGGCGACTAAAGATATGGGCGCAGACCCAACCCGTGTTGCGGTACTAATGTATTCGGCTGCGGGTATTTGTGCCGAAGAAAAAGCTTTGGATGCTGAATTGCGTTATTTACGTGCAGCAAAAGCAGGGCAAGTGGGCGAAGCGCAAGATGCGCGGATTCAGCAAAAACGTTGGGCGGCTTTGGCGGCACAGCGCCAATACACAGGCTATCAATTGTTTCAGCATCGTTGGGAAAAGAAATATCGGAAACCTTTGGGCGAAGGTTGTCCAAAAATGAACAGTGATATTGATCAAACTGTGTATATGTTGGGGATGTTGAGTGGCTTGCAAGCCATGACCAATGATATTAATTCAGGCGGGGCAGTGCATGTGCCTAAAGATATTGCCGCGATTGTTGAGCGTGGTATGACCTGTTTAAACAATGAAAAATTCTGGGGCGCACCAGAGGCTACACGTGCCGTAATTTGGACTTTGCTTCCAGGTGCGGGAGATGGCAAACCTGATCCGTATCAAACCTTAAAGCAGTCGATGCAAATTGGTGAAAATAAAGGGGTGCGTTTATCACACGCTTTATATGCGGTTGCTGCCCAAGCCAGTGGTGAAGATGCCAAAATCCGCGATGCACTCAAAGCCTTTTCTAATGCACGCAGTGACGAAAAACCTGTAAATCCACAATTTAAATTGATTGATGCCATGGCAGGAAGCATGGTACAAGGAATTTCAGACCGTTACTGGACTGAACATACAGGTGTGCGTACTGGTGATCAGCAACGTTTCTGGGATGAACAAGATGATTCATCTGAATTAGATGATTTATTTAATGAGGACACGGCAGCTCAATTGTAAAAATATCAAGATTGCCCAATTCAATATAGACAAGATGTTTTAGGATTGGGCAATCCATTTGCCGAAGCACATAACAAGAATAATTTGGAGGATGCCAGCGCCTATGCAATATTCATCTCAATTTCTCAGTCGAAAAATTGTGTTTATTGCGGCATGTATGTCAGTTTCGGCATGTTTGCAGATTTTTGCAGAGCATTTTATTTATTGGTCTACACATTTATTGGATGAATTCTGGCGCTTATGGACAGGACATTGGGTGCATGTGGGCTGGATTCATTATCTGCTCAATATGATCGCCTTTGCCTGTTTACCTTTTATTTTTCCGTATGCCAAAGTATGGCACTTTGTGGCACTTTTGCTGGTACTACCGCCTGCCATTAGTCTGAGTTTCTATTATTTCCTTGCCGATATTGATGCCTATGCAGGACTTTCTGGGGTGCTGCATGGTGCTTATGTGGCGGTGGCATGTGTGCATTTGCTCTATAAAAAAGAACGTGGTTTTGCGGCATTGGTGTTGCTGCTTATTTTATCTAAACTGATTTGGGAAAATACCGTGGGCAGTTTGGGTACAGCAGAATTAATCGGCAGTCCTGTGTTAGTTGAGGCACATTTATTGGGGGTGATTTGGGGTGTAATTTTTGCATTGGCTTATATTATTTGGGCCTATTGCATTGATCCGCACTAAAATTACATCAAAATGATGGCAAAAAGGGCTCACAAAAAATCTCACAATTGACCATTTTTACTTAAAAGAAAATCTATATTGTCATTTTAAAAATAACGTCGCTCATGCACATTTAAACTGAATACAAAAATGCTCAATGGAAGATGGACATTCCGTTGAATAAGGATAGACAGAAATTCGAGAGTCTCGGTTTCTGCGCAGAATAAAAACAGGAAAATATATGCACAATAACGGACAACGCAGGTCTGGCTTGGCTTTGCTCAGACATATATGGACAGAATGGATTTCTACATTCGTTATTTTGATCTTGTTGCTACTGACACTTATTATTGGTACAGGTGAAATGGTACATGGTCAGTTGTTGCGCATGGGTGAACGCCTATACGGTGACCCTGCAACGGGTATGCAGTATTCATTTTTGCGTGCCGAACCCACTGCACCTGACTGCGAACGCAACCCCGATATCGATGCACAAGTACATGCCCAAATGCAAGCCAATGCTGCTGATGAGTTTGCCGATATTTTTGGTACTGCCTCTGAATCAGATGTCCGCGCTTCCATTTTAGCAGCCAAACAAATTTGTGAAGAAAAATTTCAATTTCATGATCAGGCGATTCAGCATATTCAAGCCCATCCAAGCTTGAAAATGTATCGAACCATTGAAACCTCTTTTTTTGGTATTTTTAAATTTGGTACTGAAAACCGTGCCATTTTATTGGTATTGATGGTGGTCTTTGCTGCAATTAGTGCCACTTTAAAGACCCATCACATTGGTTTACGTGGCCCTGCGACCAAAATTGACTTCAAGGTGTATTCGACCTTAATGGTGGTGGCGAATGGTTTCTTAACCTCGTCAAGTATCAGTCAATATCGTTCAGTACTCAATTCAGGCGTACCGATGAGTGGTGAAACGCAAATCATTTACTGGATGTGGATGATTCTGTTTGCAACTCTGACTTTAATTAGTTTATTCCAGCTTATTAAGCCACCTGCACCGACCCGTGAAGGCGGTAGTTTAGGTCTTGCTTTCCTGAGCGTACCTTTGTATGCCTATATGGCAATTAGTACGGGTTTCTCTTTTACCTTCCTGATGGATTATCCAATGGGGCAAGGGATTTACCTAGGGCAACTGGTCGAATTCTCTAGTATTTTCTTGAACTTGGCTTTGTTTATTTGGGCGGGGATGTTGCTCAAACAAACCCGAATTGTGGATTTGTTCCTGAATATTCTGCGTCCGTGGAATTTGGCACCTGAAACTTTAACCTGGCTGATTCTGATTGCTGCTGCATTACCAACGGCTTATACCGGTGCATCGGGGATTTTTGTCATTGCTGCAGGTGCGATCATTTATAAAGAAGTTTGGAATGCGGGTGGACGACGTCAGTTTGCACTGGCGGCAACTGCCATGTCGGGTTCAATGGGGGTCGTGCTTCGCCCTTGCCTATTGATTGTTGTAGTGGCATCGCTGAATAAAGAAGTCACAACGGACATGCTATATCACTATGGTTTGTATGTGTTCCTCTTGACTTCAACCCTGTTTTTAGTGATTTCATTGTTCTTTGCTGAAAATAAATTCCGCATTGCTGCACCGCGTATAGCTGCGCCATTGTCCTTAGGTGCTTTTGGCCCAGTATTGCCATATATCCTCATTTTTGTGTTGATTTGGTTGTTCTATAAATATGCTTTAGACACCAATATGAATGAATTTACTGCACCTGTAATGATGCCGGTTATTTTATTGATGATGGTGTTGTTTGATAAATTGCGCCATGAACCTGCGCCTATTCCAGCGATAGGGCAGTGGGATCAGACTTTAGATCACAAGCCTGTAGCACAACAGACAGCAGCTTCATCTGAGCGCTCATTATTGACTGCACCTGATTCACCATTGCGTCAGTATGGTTTCTTCAAAGCTCTGCATTTATCGACCAGTGAAACGGTGGGACATATTGGGGCATTGGTAATTTTGATGGCGCTTTCAGTCAGTGTAGGTGGCTATTTAGAACGCATTGAAATTATGGAAGCGTTCCCAACCGACATTAGCAGCATCTTTATTGTGATTAGCCTGATTGTTGCCTTGATGATTTTTGTGGGCATGATTATGGATCCATTCGGTGCGGTGATTCTAATTTCTGCAACGGTTGCGCCTGTAGCTTATCAATATGGGATACATCCTGCGCATTTCTGGATGATTACCCTAATTGGTTTTGAATTAGGCTATGTGACGCCACCTGTAGCGCTGAATCACTTATTGGCAAGGCAGTCGATTGGAGATGAAGAAGTCGCTGCAGCCGATGCAGAAGTTCGTCATAAATCGTTCTATTATCGTTATGAGCGTTGGATTTTGCCTATGATTGTGATGCTTCCTGCGATGTTGATTATTGCCTATGCACCGTATGCGTTCAAGCTATTCGGCTGGTATGAATAAGCACATGGATACTTAATCACTGTCATCTTATTATTTAAAAACACCCTGTGGTTCACTACGGGGTGTTTTTTTAATAGGTTGATATGCAGGGAATACAAAGCAGCATTATGAATGCGGGGAGTGATGATTCAGGTGTTTTTGTAACAGTGGACTGCACAAAATAATGGCAAGCAAAATTAGGGCAAAGCCAATTAAACTAAATAAGTCTGGCGTTTCATGCCAAAAGCTAAAGCCCCAAATCCCTGCAAAAATAATCGCAATGTAATTGACAGGGCCAATTTGCCCAGCAGGGGCAAGACGGTAGGCATTGGACATAAAGATCTGACTGATATTGGCCAGCAATCCTGCACCAATTAAAAAACTCAATTCTTTTAAGTTGTAAGGACGCCATGACCAGAACATCGGTACAACAGAAATGAGTGTCCCAATCATGCAAAAATAAAACACAATGCGTTCAGGCGGTTCGGTTTGAGTCAGGGCGCGTACCGTGACAAAAGCCATCGCTGCTAAAAAACTGGCACTGAGTCCAATTGCGGACATGCTATTAAACATACCTGCATCGGGTTTGGCGACAAATAACACGCCAAATAAACCAATGAACGCAGCCCATAGCATTGGTTTGGTGATTTTTTCTTTAAGGAATAGCCATGCAATTAAGGGAATAAAAATAGGCGATGAATAGGTGAAGACCATCGCATTGGACAGTTTTAGATTGGCAATCGCGTAGAAAAAACCATACATGGCGGTTAATCCGACTACCGAACGCCAAGTGTGCATCCATAACTTTTCAGTTTTAAAAAAGCCCAAGCCTTTATTGAAAATGAGCGGGATAAAAATAAACAAACCAATGAAATTACGGAAAAATACCACTGTGGCATTATCTACCGTTTCTGATGCGTAACGAACGCACACTCCCATGAGTGAAAACAGAAAGGCAGAGCAGGTCAACAGCATAATTGCTTTGAGCAAATTTTGTTGGGCAGAACCAGAAGATGTCATACAAATAAAGCCAGAATAACCTCTGGCTATTCTAGCTTAAATTGGCTACAACACTGACCCTTTATCGTATTTTAAAATGACTGATGTGAAGCAGAGGAGGCTTACTGTGCCAGTTGGGCTTCCAGTATTTTGATTTGTTCTTCTTTCAGTTTAATCAATTCATCAGCATCGTTATGTTGCTGTTTTAATAAGGCACGTTGATCATTCAGCTGATTTTGAATGTCATCTAATTTAGCCACTTCTTCTTTGGCAAGCGCTGCATTCTCAGATATAGGTGCTTTGAGTAAATCTTCTGTGACCAACTGTTTTGGTGCTGCTTCATCTTCTTGCAATGGCGTTGCTTCAGCAGGTACAGCTTTCGCTACAGACGCCGTAGTTGGGGCAGTTTCTATAGGCGCAGTATTGTCGCTATCGCCCATCCATTGAAAGATAAATACGGCAATAATGACAATAATTAACCCACCCGTAATCGCCCATAAAAGCTTAGGGTTATGTCGTTGATCTTCAGTCATGCGTTGTTGAACCTTATTGTTTTACTTTGACTGACGCGGCTTAAACTGGATCACCCCAATTTCATCTGAAACCTCTGGGATTTCAGGTTCATCAATATGTGTTGGACGGTTTTCCGTATAATCACACTCGATACATTCGATCCATTCAGCTTCGTCAGCGGTGAGCATGACAACCCGATCCATCGCCTGACATTTCGGACATTTTGCGCCTGCAATGAAACGACGTTTAATGGTCATCACGACTCCCCTAACTTCATCTAAAGTTCTTAGTTTAAGCGTTTTTGACTATGTTCGTCCAACCTTGATGACGTAATAGTGCGTCTATTTTTGGCTCGCGTCCGCGGAAATTGATAAATGCGTCAAGCGCTGAATCTTTTCCGCCAACTGCTAGAATAAACTGTCTAAACTGCTTGCCAGTTTCGGTGTTAAATAGCCCTTCATTTTCAAAGCGATCAAAGGCATCGCTGGCCAAAACCTCTGCCCATTTGTATGAATAATATCCTGCAGCATAGCCGCCTGCGAAAATATGGCTGAAGCTGTGCTGGAAGCGGTTGTAAGCTGTAGTTGGCGCAACGGCATAGTTTTGACGAATATCATCTAGCATGGCTTGAATCTGTTCCGCATTTAAAGCAGGGTTGCTGCGATGAATACTTAAATCGAACAGGGCAAATTCAATTTGGCGCAGGCTCTGCATTCCCGACTGGAAGAAACGTGCATCTAACAGTGCTTTAAGCAGGTGTTCTGGCAGGGTGTCTTGGGTTTCAATATGCGCACTCAGCATATCTAAACTATCTTGATCCCAAGTCCAAAATTCCATGAATTGGCTTGGTAATTCCACCGCATCCCAAGCGACACCATGTGTACCTGCCACAGCAATATTATCTACTTCAGTTAGCATGTGATGTAAGCCATGTCCAAATTCATGGAATAGGGTGATGACTTCATCATGCGTTAAAAGCGCGGGTTGGTCTGCAACAGGTGGGGTAAAGTTACACACCATATAGCAAATTGGTTTTTGTAAACCTTGTGCCAATTGCATGCGTGAACGGAAACCACTCATCCATGCGCCGCCGCGTTTGCCTGTACGGGCATATAGATC
Source organism: Acinetobacter sp. YH01004 (assembly GCF_013420455.1). NCBI lineage: Bacteria > Pseudomonadati > Pseudomonadota > Gammaproteobacteria > Moraxellales > Moraxellaceae > Acinetobacter > Acinetobacter sp. YH01004. The sequence continues at coordinate 58,537 of NZ_VOXZ01000011.1, read as the reverse complement.
AAAGTAAAAACCACCAATCACTTGACCTTGATCTTCAAGTTCAAAATAACGTGCATCAGGATGCCAAACAGGGGCAGCGCGCTCAATAATATCGACATCGTATAAACGCTTGACGATGCTAAATAGACCTTCAACCACTTTCGGTGCAGGGAAATATGGTTTTAACATTTCTTGTGAAAGGTTAAATTGCTGTAATTTTAATTTTTCAGAATAGTAGCCTGTATCCCACGGTTGTAAGGTATCAATCCCATCTTGGGCGGCAATGGCTTTGAGTTCGGCAATTTCTTGTTCTGCAGGTGCACGAGCATGTTCTGCCAGTTCACGCAGGAATTGATCGACTGCTTCGACACTTGGTGCCATTTTGCTGGCAAGGGATAATTCTGCATAGTTGTTAAAACCGAGCAATTGCGCCATTTCTTGACGTAAACGCAAGATTTCTTCCATGATCGGGGTGTTGTCAAATTCAGACTGGGCTGATTGATCGGACGCGCGAGTAGTGTATGCCTGATACAAGGTTTCGCGCAAAGCACGATCATCGGCATAGGTCATAATGGCTAAATAGGCAGGAATATCCAGTGTTGCCACAGCTTGTTCCAATTCGCGTTGCTGACCATATTGTTTCAGCAATTCAACGCTGCTTGGCGGTAAACCTTTGAGCTGATCTTCGGACAATACTTTGTAATAGGCTTGGGTGGCATCCAATACATGATTGGAAAAGTCTGATGACAGTTGCGATAAACGCGCTGAAATTTCAGCATAGCGTTTTTTAGCTTCACCTTCTAAGGCCACACCTGACAGTTTAAAGTCGCGCAATGCCAGTTGAATTGCGCTTTGTTGTGCAGCAGGCAAATCTTTAAAGGTGTTGGCGTCGTGAATATGTTGATAGCTTTGATACAACACCGTGTGCTGACCCAATTGAGTGTAGTAGTCGCTTAAACTTGGTAACAGCGCTTGATACACTTCGCGGGTTTCAGGATTATTCATGACCGCATTTAAATGTGACAGCACGCCCCATGCTTCGCTCATGTTATTTTCGAGCTGATCAATCTGTTCTAAAACATTTAATTGCGCCGTCGTATTTTCAGGTACTGCAGTCAGATTATTTAAAAAGTTTTGTCCCTGCTGAATGGCATGCTCAATTTTTTGTTTTAAATCTGCCAGGGTAATTTGATCAAATTGTGGAACAGGCAAAGTTGCCTTTTCTAATGTCATGTCGGTCTGCCGATTTATTTCCTGTGTTATTTGTAGAAGTAAGGCTTCTAGAAGGATAAATCAAGCCTTGGGTGCTATTTATTCGCTCTTGTTTCACCGTGGATAGATTGAATATCTTGGATGTAGGTGCCAAAGCGCCCCTCAATGACCGATAATTTTATGAATAGATTTTGATTTTTGTAGTGTTCATATTCATCTACATTGATTCGAAACATACCAGTAGAGTCATACGGTGTTTCAATAGAATAGTAGACACTTCCTTTTTTACCATGTTTTTTAACAGCGCTTGCTTCCAATGTCACCACAGTAGGTGTACCCAAAACTAGGGTATGAAGCAGAGGAGGATAGACAACTAGATTTAAGTAAAGAAACAGAATTACAAAAATAGGGAAGAGGAGTAAAAAATAGAATTTTGGCTTTTTTTGTACATTTGTCCATGTACGTGGAATGATCCATTGTCCGTATCTATGCAGAACATAAAAGTAGATCAAAACAGCCAAATAAATCAACGTTGCAACAATGAAGGCTGTGATTTTGACTTGATTTGTTGGGGTGAAGTCTATAAAAAAGAGAGCAATCAGTGCTGAAATACTAAGTACAAAGACTAAGCATATTACATATTCATGGTAATAGTATTTAGTAATTTTCTGTGATGTCATGATTTTTAAGTGGTTTATTTTTATAGAGATATATTAAATGAAAAAGAGCGCCGTAGCACTCTTTTTTATTTAGTAAAATTTACTCACCCTTTGCTTTGGCATTGGATTTTTTCTTTTTCACCTTGGTCTTTTTTTTGGCTTTGTCTTTCGGTTTAGCTTCCGACTTCGCTGAGGTTTTTTTACCGTAAGAACTCGGTTTGTTTTTTGGTTTTTTCTTCGGCACAGGTTGCTCACCGTTTTCACTTAAAGTCGCCTTGCTTGGACGCTCAGAAAAAACTTCTTCGGTGGCTTCACGGCTGAACGGTTTTGCCACGCGCGGTGCGCGCATACGAATAGCGCGACCTGCATGGGTAAGTTGTTGCATGAGTTCAAAATCAATTTTGCGGTCTTCTAAATTGACAGCCGCGACTTTAATTTTGACTTCATCACCCAAGCTAAAGCTTTGACCACGTGCTTGTCCAATTAGGCTTTGGCTGGCTTGGTCAAATACAAAGAAGTCATCGCCCAATTGGCTGACATGAATCATGCCATCGACATAAAGGTCTTTGAGAGTGACAAACAGACCGAATTCGGCTACTGCAGAAATTACGCCTACAAATTCTTCGCCCAAATGCTGCTGCATATAGTGGCATTTTAGCCATGTGGTGACAGAGCGCGAGGCTTCATCGGCACGACGTTCAGTTGCAGAATAATGTTCGCCTGCATCATCTAAAGCTGCACCTGAAAGTGGTGATGGCTTTTGTTTTAAATGCGCTTTAATGGCACGGTGTAACAATAGGTCAGGGTAGCGACGGATTGGTGAAGTGAAATGCGTGTAGGCATCATAAGCTAAACCAAAGTGTCCTGCATTGTTGGCACCATAATAGGCCTGCATCATGGAACGTAATAACACCGCGTGAATACTTGGCGCATCAATACGATCTTTAGTGGCTTCAATCACCGCTTGATAGTCGGCCTGAGTGGGTTGTTCTGGAAAATGTAGCCCAAGTAATTTGACAAAATCACGGACTTTTTGAATACGTGAAAACTCTGGCGGTTCATGCACACGGTACAGCATCGGCACATCATGTTTGAGTGCATATTCTGCTGCTGCGACGTTGGCGAGTAACATACATTCTTCAATCAGTTTATGCGCATCGTTACGGCTGCGCGGCAAAATTTCTTTAATTCCACCTAACTCATCAAAGGTCATGTAGGTTTCAACGGTTTCAAACTCCATGGCATGACGTTCAGCACGTAAACCTTTCAGCACTTGATACAGTTGGAACAGAGTATTTAATGATTTGCACACCTCCCGATCTTCTGGAATTGCCGCACTATCACCCTCAAAATATTGTGCCACTTGAGTATAGGTTAAACGCGCTTTGGAATGCATGACCGAAGGATAAAACTCAAAACCTGTGACCCGACCTGCGCGTGACAGTTTTAAATCGCAGACCATACACAAACGGTCAACCTGCGGATTGAGTGAACATAAACCATTCGATAAAGCTTCAGGCAACATCGGTAATACAAAATGCGGGAAATAGACTGAAGTCCCACGTTCCTGTGCTTCATCATCCAATGGTTTGCCTGTGCGGACATAATGGCTGACATCGGCAATTGCGACTACGACACGGTAACCACCGCCTGGACGTTTTTCGGCGTATACCGCATCGTCAAAGTCGCGGGCATCTTCACCATCAATAGTCACTAAGGCTAAATCGCGTAAATCAACACGTCCTTCACGGTCTTGGGCTGTCGGTTCTTGAAAGCTTTCGGCTTCTTGAATGACATCTTCAGGAAATTCATACGGCAGACCAAATTCTAAAATGGTTTGCGGAATAATAATTTCAGTTTCGGCTTTGTCTGCCATCGACTGAATAATATGTCCTGTGGCAAATTCTTCGCGGGTTGGATAGTCGTCAATGGCAATGCGCACGGAATCGCCCAATTTAACTTGGGCATGTTCAATTAATTCTTTTTCAAGGGTAATGGGTTGATGGCTATTTGGCTGGGCAGGCTGAATAAAATATTCACCATCGTATTCTGACAATTTACCAATGATTTGTTTGACACGACGCTGGGTGACTTCGGTAATAAAGCCCCATGCCTTGCCTTTACGATCTACCGAAGTCTGGCGGACTTTGACTTGATCGCCATTAAACACCAAACGTAGTTCGCGTTCAGGCAATAAAATATCTTCATGACCTGCAATATTGGCTGTGCCTAAACCTTTACTGTTGATGTAAACCGTGGCGTCATGAGTCGGTTGTTCTGCAGCCAGCTGGAACTTTAATCCATCTTTCATGAGCTGACCATCACGTACCATGGCAATTAAACGATGGCTCAGGGCATCAATACTTTTTTGATCGGCAATCGCAAAATGCTCTACCAAGTCTGCATGTGACTGTGCCGCCTGCAAGGTTTCAATGGTTTCTAAGATTAAGGTACGGCTTGGAATAGGATTTTCGTAGCGTTCGGCTTCAGCTTTCGCTTCAGGATCGACCCAATTTTTCATCATGGAATAAACTTCATGTCAGAAGATAGGTTTAGCATAAGTCATGTACGGAAAGACTGCACGTAAATGATTGCAATAATGTGTTTTCTGTCGTTATTTTACGATGTTTCTAGTTTTTGTGCAGCGATTGCCAAAAGTTCAGGCGTAATTCTGGTGATGAATCCTGAAAATTGTTTAAAAAATATTTAATTGAGCAAAAATATGCAAAAATTGTGGTATCGAAGCTTGCAGTGCTAGCACTTAATTTGTATTATGGCGGCACGTTACGGTGAGATGGGTGAGTGGCTGAAACCACGTCCCTGCTAAGGACGCATACGGGTAACTGTATCGAGGGTTCGAATCCCTCTCTCACCGCCACGCTTTACTTATGTCGCGCTCATAGCTCAGCTGGATAGAGCACTTGGCTACGAACTAAGGGGTCGGGAGTTCGAATCTCTCTGAGCGCACCAATAAGTAAACCGAACAGTAACGTATCGCCTAAATTGGCACACAAGTAATGCGCTCATAGCTCAGCTGGATAGAGCACTTGGCTACGAACTAAGGGGTCGGGAGTTCGAATCTCTCTGAGCGCACCAACTTGAACAATCAACCGCTTAAATGCGGTTTTTTTGTGCCTGAAATTTAGTAAACTCAAACAATAATCAGTTTATTAAAAAGAATAGCGTACTCATAGTTTTACGTTAAAATTCTTTTGAATCGTCCAATATCTGTGCATTTGATTGCAAAATGATGAATTAATACTTAACAGCCAGAAAAAAACACGTATAATGCACCCCATCAAGTCGTCGCGCTCATAGCTCAGCTGGATAGAGCACTTGGCTACGAACTAAGGGGTCGGGAGTTCGAATCTCTCTGAGCGCACCAACTTGAAATAAAAAACCGCACTTTTGATGCGGTTTTTTTGCATCTACACTATCTAAAAATGATGAAATTTCTGTGTCAAAAGCATGACCATTGTTTTACGTCTGGCTTTGAGCGAATAAACACGAAAAAAATAAGGAAAGTGCTCAATCTAGTGTAAGATTTAGCTCAATTTGAATGACTTGATGATGAGCTTATGTCTGACACGCAGCCAGCATTGTCTTTGCGCTATTTTTTAAATTTAGAAGAATCTCAAGACGGCTTTGCCCTTGCGACTTTTGGTAAAAAACAATTTACCCGTTTTATTACACCGTTGATTAGTGTGGCGATTATTGCTTGGGGCTTTTATTTGGGCTTCGATGGGGTAGGTCGCTATTATGTTGCACTCGGTGCTTTCTTTTTAATCTTGCAAACTTTAATGCGTTATTGGTTTTTGCCAATGATGTTTAAACGCCAGTTTGTAAAATACCAATTTGGAAAAAGCGAGCAAGGCATTGATTTATTTCAGGACTATGCCGAGCTGTATGCCAATGGTCGTAAACAGGTATTTCATTATAACGAGGTGCAAAATTTCGCTGTGGGTAAACTGACCTATATGCTGGAATTAAAAAATCGTACAGTGGTGATTGTACCGAAACGTGCATTTAATCAGCCTGCAGAACAAACGGTTTTTGAAAATACTTTTAAAAAGTAAGTTCTAATTTTCCCAATTTACGAATTATTTGAGGATGATCATGAGTACACGTCCATCTAAAATTGTCTGTGTCGGTCGCAGTTATGCAGACCATGCCAAAGAATTAGGTAATGCTGTACCTGATCGTCCTGTGTTATTTATTAAACCGCCAAGCAGTTTACGCAGTTTAAGTGATGGGATTACGTGGAATAAGGTCTGGGGCAATTGTCACTATGAATGTGAATTGAGTTTACGCATTGACCAACCTTTAAATGCAGACACAGATCCTGCCAAAGTATTGGATGCTGTAGGTGCAGTGACCTTGGGTTTGGATTTAACTTTGCGTGAATTGCAGGATGAACTTAAGAAAAAAGGACAGCCGTGGGAACGAGCCAAAGCGTTTGACGGTTCTTGTGTGTTGGCAGATTGGGTGGATGTATCGGAAATTCAGGACTGGAAAAACGTGCAATATCGTTTGGACATTAATGATGAATTACGTCAGCAAGGCGATACCAGTTTATTGATTTTTGATATTGCGGCATTGTTGGCAGATATTAGCCAAGTATTTAGTTTAGAACCTGGTGATGTGGTAATGACTGGTACACCTGCAGGGGTGGCAGCATTACAGTCGGGCGATCAGTTGAAGATGACCTTACAAGGACGTACTCAGGCATTTGTCTGGACGACTTTTGTAAAATAAATAGTGGTGTAAACGGTGATGTCATCAAAAGATGAGTATCACCGTTTTGTACTTGCTTTTAAATCCAATGGTTATACTTTCAGTAAATGCTGAAATTTACTGCGTAATTTATTCAGTTTCGGTGGAATGGAAAAATTGCAGTAGCCCTGATTTGGATTTTTGGCAAAGAAATTCTGATGATAGTCTTCTGCAGGGTAAAATTCAGGTGCTGCACTGAGTTCAGTCACAACATTCACAGCTTCAGCTTGTAAGGCTGCAATCATCTCGGCGGCAGCTTGTTGCTGTGTAGCATCTAAATAATAAATCACAGAGCGGTATTGTGTGCCGACATCATTGCCCTGACGGTTTAATGTGGTTGGGTCGTGTGTGGCAAAAAACACCTCAAGTAATTGTGAATAGCTGATCTGCTGCTCATCAAAATCAATCAAAATGACTTCTGCATGTCCGCTGTCGCCACGGCAAATATCTTCATAGCTTGGGTTTAAGGTATGTCCACCTGCATAACCGCTGGTGACTTTTTCTACGCCTTGCAGTTGTAAAAATACGGCTTCGACACACCAGAAACATCCGCCACCAAACAATGCTTGTTGCATGATTTTGTCCTTATATTTTATGAATAAACCATTTTAAGCCTGTCTATTATTAGGCTTAGCCGTTAACGTGCAGCCGTTGGTGTTTCAAATTGAATCAGTAAATTTCCATGGCGATCTAGCAATTTCAGGGTTTTACCATAGACCTGATAATGCGTCACTTTATTTAGGGCTTCATGAAATTTCTGATCTAAGTTGTTGTTATTTAAGCAAGCCATTCGCGTGGTTGCCAATTGCCCCAATTGTAGGGTGTCACGTCCTGCGACATAACTACCGCTGAGTCGGTTACAACTATCTGAACCTGTGACTGTTTGTGTGGCGGCATCAAAGTTTAAATATGGCAAGTTTTGGCGGTTTGCTTCTGTTTTTAACATGCTGTTGCCCAATTGCGTAGCAGTCCATGTACGTTGTACTAAGTTGGCTTGATTGATTGCGCTAATTTGGCTTGCACTCGTTTGAGTTGGCATAGTTTCACATCCTGATAAAGCAATCATTGCACCCAATAAGGTGATCCCGAAGTATTTTTTTAGCATGGAATGATCTCTAATTTTTTGAAATTGTTGCTATCTAAACAAATTATGCGCCGTGGCTCTAGTTAAACTTGTATGTTTGCTGCAACTTTTTCCAAGATATGGTGTGGTTTTTTCTCTGAATTGATTGTATCTGCGCAAAATGACCAAAATAGGTCAGGGCAGCACTTTGTTCTGATAAGTCGGATGCGAATAAGGCGTGCTGATGTTTGCTGAAGAATCGAGCTGCACGCCTTGTCGAATGAGCGCGGAAAAGTCTTGGCTGTGGATATCTTTTAAGTTTTCCACACGTGGGTTAATGTGGGCACGTTGATACCAAGTTTGCATATCCCAACGATGATCCAGCGCATGCAAATCATATAAATAATTGGGTAAATAACCCGAAGCAAACAGACGATAGTCGGCAGGGAAACGTTTTTGAGATACTGCCTGAATCATGTCAAACAGCAGCGTGGTGCAATTACTGGTCAACGTATTATACCAACGCGCTTTGGCGGCTAAAGCATCGGCTTTATGCAGATATTCCTGAAACAGTGCTTGTGCTTCTTGTGGATTGAGCTGGATCGGGAAAAAATAAACTTGCTCACCCCGAATATTGCTGCGGGTGTAGATGATATCTTTTTCATCGGCAGCGACAAGGCTCAGTTCATATTGCCGAAAGAAGCCGCCAATCGCAGAAAACTCTTCGTGTTTTTCTTTGCGAATTTCAATGGAAAAGGTGAGTGGCGCTTGATCGGCAAAGTCAAAACTGACTAAGGTATGCGCAATTTTTGGCCCCATCCAGTAAGAGGTGATGATATTCACCCCCGTAATCTGTTTCAGGTTAAATTGGCGGGTTTCCCAACGTTCGGTATAGCGACCATCGGCATGCCAGTCAAAATTGCGGACATTGTGCAGCGTGACCTGATCTTGTACTTGTTCATAATGCAGCATACGGGCTACTTCAGGGTTCCAGTCACGGTCTTGCTTGGCATCCATCCCAAAATACCAAAACAGCCCCAAGGTAAAACCCAAAAGATAAACCAAAATATCCTGATTGCGACTGAGCAAATGCTGAGTGATATAAATGCCCAAAATGCTGAGGGTGAAGGCTAGCCAAGTCCCAATCAGCACACGGCTCATTAACCAACCCAAAGGCTGATGAATCCACAAGGCCATACTGAGCCAAATAGAAGAAAGAACGACACCTAAACTGAAGATGAAATGCAGCATCCGCCATTCCTGAGGCAAAGTTAAATTCCGTTTAAGTCATCATAATCAAATATTGCCAAGGCTGTCAGCATTATTTTTGATAGCGGGCAAACTCAAAGGCAATCCCTGATTTTTCATCGACATGCTGTTCTGAGGCCACTTTTTTAAACTCGGCAGGAATGGCAGGATAATGCGCATCTCCCTGAACATCTAGTTCAATATGTGTCAGTTCCAAACGGTCAGCAATCGGCATAGTTTGGCTAAAAATTTCACCACCACCAATAATAAATAAAGTGTTTGGTTTTTCTGAGGCTTGAACATCGGCAACGGCTTGTTGCAAGGCATCTTCAATGCTATGCGCCACTTTTGTGCCTTCAAATGCCCAGTTTGGGTCGCGGGTAATCACCCAATTGACACGTTTAGGCAGGGTGCGTCCCATCGACTCCAAGGTTTTGCGTCCCATAATCACCACGCCACCTTGGGTGATTTCTTTGAAGTGTTTTAAGTCTGCCGAAATATGCCACGGCAATTGGTTACCCTGACCAATGCAGCGTTGTTGATCCATAGCGACTACGTGTACAACTTCTAAATTTTGAAATGACATAATTAGGCTCGTATTTTCTTAGTCTGCCAAGCATCTTTTGGGGACGTTGGGGCAATTTAAATGTTGAGATGCTAAATCTAGCAACAGGCAATTAAACAGCGACAGGTGCTTTAATTGCAGGATGTGACTCATAGCCTACAATTTCAATATCTTCAAATTTAAAATCGAAAATATCTTTGATTTCAGGATTGAGTTTTAACTGACATAACGCCAGTGGTTCACGGCTTAGCTGTAACTGTGCCTGTTCAAAGTGGTTGGCATATAAATGCGTATCGCCACCTGTCCAGACAAAATCTCCGACTTCTAAATCACAGACTTGCGCGATCATGTGGGTTAGTAAAGCATAGCTGGCAATATTAAAAGGCACGCCTAAAAACACATCGGCACTGCGTTGATATAGCTGGCATGAGAGTTTGCCGTTGTGCACAAAAAACTGGAATAAAGTATGGCAAGGCGGTAAAGCAACTTGACCTGCTTCTTTCGGGTTCCAGCCTGACACGATTAAACGCCGTGAATTTGGATTGGTTTTAATTTCATTGATTAACCATGCAATTTGGTCAAAACCATCTTGCTCATACAGACCATCGGCTTTTTGTGTTGCACCAAAATTACGCCATTGATGTCCGTACACTGGGCCAAGTTCACCTTCAGGACGACCAAAGCGCGCGGTTTGTTCTGCGGTAGACCATTCATCCCAAATACTGACTTTATGTTCTTGTAGATATTTGACGTTGGTATCGCCTTTTAAAAACCATAACAGCTCAATTACGATAGAACGGAAATGTACTTTTTTGGTAGTCAGCAGTGGAAAACCTTGTGCAAGGTTAAAACGCATTTGGTGCCCAAACACTGAACGTGTGCCTGTTCCGGTACGGTCACCTTTGTCGCCACCATGGTCAAGAATATGTTGGAGTAGGTCTAAATACTGGCGCATAGCGTTCTCTGGTCAAGCAAAAGAAATATTTTTTGTTTGGGCAATTCGATGCCCAGTAAATCAGAAAGAATAATAGCAGAGTTTTTAAAGTTGTGACTTTATTGTGTGTCGGAAGCGTGATGTTGATGCAGTAAAGCCAACGGCGAAAACAGGCAAATAGCCAAAGCGGTAAAGCCAATGCCTTGAGCGCCCGACAGTAAAATTTCACCGTGTTGAATCTGCATGAAAATTATTGCGAGTAACAACGCCAGTGGAATCCAAGTCAATAGTCGTGCCAACCAACCTGTGGGATGTTGTGCAGTAAAATGAATTTTGCAGTAACGACAAATTAAAAAAACAATACCTGTGGCCAGAAACATTAAAATCGCATCGAGCTTTAAGGGTTCTAAGAAGTATACCGCTGCAGTGACCAGCGCGATCACCATCAGCAGGGCAATTTTCTTTGTGACCGCAACCTGTGGGTTAAACCAAAATTCAAGCATGTGAGATATTGATGTCTGAAAAGTGTAAGTAATAGATAGCACTGTAGCATAAAAAAGGCGAAGATTGACTTCGCCTGAATGGATGAAACCTGCATTTAAATGGGTAGTAGCTTAGCTGTTTTTTTGCGGCCCCCAATCATAAATTTTCTTTTGATAGGCATACCACATCATCCAGAAACCGACCAAAATCATTGGTAAGCTCAGGAATTGTCCCTTACTCATCCATGCAATAAAGAGCTGACCATGATCGGGTTCGCGGAAAAATTCGACAACAAAGCGCGCCAAACCATAACCAATCAGGAATAGGGCAGACACTGCCATGCGTGGACGTGGCTTTGAACTAAACCACCACAGTACAATAAACAGGATTAGACCTTCACATAAGGCTTGATACAATTGCGATGGATGACGTACCAATTGTAAAGGATCGGTCGGGAAAATCATCCCCAAAGCAAAATTCGGATCGGTCACAGGGCGACCATATAATTCACCACCAATAAAGTTACCAATACGACCAAACATTAGACCTGTAGGTACACATGGGGCAATAAAATCCAAAGTTTGAAACCACGTCATTTTGTATTTTTTACACCAGAACAGCATGGCTAAAATCACGCCCAGAAAGCCGCCATGGAAACTCATGCCGCCTGTCCAGACTTGGAATAACCACAGTGGATTTTCCAAAAATTGTTCAAAGCCGTAGAAAAACACATAACCGACACGTCCACCAATCACCACGCCCAAAGCGCCGTAAAAGATCAGGTCGGAAACCATGTCTGGTGTCCAGCCACGTTGTTTGGCACGGTAAGTTGCCAAACCCCATGCAAATAAAAATGCCAGTAAATACATCAAGCCATACCAATGGACTTGTAAAGGCCCGAGCGAAATAGCAACGGGGTCAATATTTGGATAGGTGAGCATTCCTGTTCCTTTTGATTCTGTTTTGCACAGATTTTAGCTGAATGTGATGAAAAATGTTGTACATTCAATGTGTAAAGATCAAGAGTTTAAATTATGTGTATTGTGGCATTGGCTTGGCAGGTCTTGACAGACACACCACTGTGTTTGATTTCAAATCGAGATGAGTTCTATCGGCGTCCGACAGCAGCACTGGCAGCATGGTCTGATAGTCCAATTGTTGCAGGGCAAGATTTAGAATCGGGCGGTACGTGGATGGGCATTACCCCATCGGGACGCTGGGCTGTGATTACCAATTATCGTGATGCGAATGATGTTCGTGAATATCCAACTTCACGTGGGCATATTATTCAGGCTTTTTTAGAATCTGAGCAAACGCCTATCCGTTTTGCGCAAGCCTTAGAAAAACAGCAATGTGAATATGCAGGTTTTAATTTATTTGTGGGTGACACCACTCAAGCGGTGTACATGAGTAACCGTGGAGAAGCGCCGCAGGTTTTAGCTAAAGGCGTTTATGTGGTGTCGAATGGATTGATGAGTGACCCTTGGGAGAAAACTGCACGCTTACGCAAACGCTTTACGCAGGAGTTTTTACCGATGCTGCAATTGCCTGATCTTGCAACGGCAGAGCTAAATGCTGCGGCGTGGGATATTTTGCAAGATGAACGCAAAGTTGCATCTGAATTGTTACCGCAAACAGGGATTTCATTGGAGATGGAAGCGTTGTTGTCATCGACTTTTATTCAAAGTCCACTTTACGGTACACGTTGTTCCAATTTTTTACGTATGCAGGCGCAGCAATTTACATGGCTGGAAAAAACACAATATGGTGAGCAAAAGGGAGATATTGTGCAGCAACAGTTGAACATTGAGGCATAAAAAATGCCGACGTGATGTCGGCATTTTTAATTTATGGATGTTATCCAGCAATTGCTTTGCCGTCTTTACGGGTGATGACAACCGTTGCTGAACGAGGACGTGCAGTTTTATTGTTCATGTCAGTTTGTGTTGCAGGCCAATGGCTGCTTGGCGCATCAAAACTCTTTGAATCTTCACCTGGGTGCTGAACGTTAATAAAGATTGCTTTGTAGTCAGGTGTCATGGTTACACCTGTAATTTCACATTCTTTTGGCCCAACAAGGAAGCGACGTAAGTTTTTATCGGTGACTTGAGCACCAGCAATTGTACTTTGATCACCAACAGTTTTTACAACACCGCCATCACCAACTTGACCAGGTAGTGCTGCTAACATCATACAGTTTGTAACATCTGTATATGCGCCATCATCTGTTTGAATCCAAAGAACACCACGTGGGTCAAACCACATACCATCTGGACTTGAGAAGTCGTTTGCATCGCTTAAATTAGAAAGGTTAATTGTCGGATCCATACTTGCTTCAGCACCAAATAGATAGATATCCCATTCAAATGATGTTGCTGCAGTATTCTCTTCTTTAAAGCGGATAATATGACCATTGACGTTACCTTTACCACCTTCAGGATCGGTGTAGTTACGTGGGTTTGCAGGATCTGTTGCATAGCTTGAACCACGGTTCGAGTTATTGGTTAAAGTCACGTACACTTCACCATTTTCAGGGTTTACAGCAACCCATTCTGGACGATCCATTTTTGTAGCTCCTACAGCATCTGCTGCAAGACGAGCAAAAGTAAGGACATCCGCTTGTGAGCTAAATGGGTAAATAGCGTTTGTTTCGGTTAAGCCATTTTTACCATAAGCCAGTTCAATCCACTCTCCTGTGCCTGATGCATTAAATTTAGCGACATAGAATTTCCCTGAATTCATATATTTGTCGCCAGCTCGATAGCCACCATTCACATCTTTAGGATCCCATGTTGCATCTGATACAAATTTGTAGATGTACTCACCGCGCGAGTCATCGCCCATATAGAATGCAAATTTTTGCCCTTCAATTGCGCGGCTGGCGCGACAGTCTTCGTGAGCAAAACGACCTAATGCAGTACGTTTTACTGGGTTTGAGCGGCTATCGAATGGATCAATTTCTACAATCCAGCCAAATGTATTTGGCGCATTACGATAGTCTTGAGTTGCAGACTCTTTGGTTACGTTAGCAGCCCAACGATCATACATGTCTTGAGATTCAAAACCAGCTTCTGCTGTTTCCCAACCATAGCGTGAAGATTTATTCAAATACACGATGCGATCTTGCTCATCGCGTTCTGGAATTTTTTTACCATCAGCATCTAAAATATAAATGATGTTGTTTTTCGCATCACGTTTAACACTACCGTCTGCATTTTTTTCAGTTTGATAAGAGATCTCTAAGCCTAAACCATAGCGTTTAAGTGCTATTTTTTCAGCTTCACTACGGGCTGAGTATTGGTCTGTACCTGAGCGTTGGAAATAACCAATAAAATTTTCTTCAGCAGTTAAATAAGTGCCCCATGGTGTATAACCATTACCACAGTTATTTTGTGTGCCTCGAGTTTGACGACCAGCGGGAGAGAATGCTGTGTGCAGTAATGGAGAACCAGCTACAGGCCCTGCAAAATCCATGACAGTCGAAGCTGTAATACGACGGTTAAATGGTGATGACTTCACAATCTCTACAGCTTGAGTTTCAGCATTTTTCTTAATATGAACGACTGAAACACCGTGTGCATTTACTTCACGAATCACTTCATCTTCTGGGCGACGTCCATCCTTTTTAGTTGCGCCTTTTGGATGTAAGAAGGTTTGGTTGATATATTCGTGGTTCAAAACCAATAAGCCATGATCTGATGCATTTTCATCATAACGACCAGTTTTAGTACTTAAGCCAAAATAGCTCATGCCATCGTGACAGTCACCAGAGCGGAATTGGAAACTTGGGCCAGATGGAACATCTGCATCTGCATTCCAATTGCTATAAGAAGGATTGATTGAGTCACCTAAAGCATATAATACAGTTGCTTGGTAACCTTCAGGAACAGTAACAATATCATTTAAATTTTTATCTACAGCTTTAAATGTTAATGTTTCAGGCTTGGTATTGGGTTCTTCTTTACTTGTTGGTGGTGTTGCATTTGTATCTTCATCATCATCACTACATGCAGATAAAGAAGAAGCTAAAGCTAAAGCTGCTGCACCGCTTGCAGTTTTTTTAATTAAACTGCGACGGCTCATGCGTTGTTCTAGAATGTCACGAAAGTGCGTATTGTCTGAAGTGTTATTATCTAACTCTTGATCTTCATTGTAAGGCATAAAATCAGTCATTTTTTTTCCTAGCAAATTGCTTAGTCGTTTGAAAGTTATATGTAAATTAGTGGCTAAACATGACATGCGGGTTAAGCTTATGTGTCAAACTGATTAAATCCGTTCAGTTGTGATCTACACGCACAAAAAAAAGAAGCAACCATGTGCTTCTTTTTAAAATTCAATATTTTAGATTAGCTGTGACTGACTCGGCGCTTCTCAATTAATTTGCCAAAAAACAAACCAATTTCAAACAGCATCCACATCGGAATGGCAAGCATGATCATCGATAAAGCGTCTGGCGGTGTGACAAACATGGCCACAAAAAAACAGCCAACAATAATAAAGCGACGTTTTTCAACCAAAGTTTGCGTAGACACGACACCAATCATAATCAGCAAAAGTGTGACAATTGGAATCTCAAAGGTAAAACCAAAAACCAAAAACAGCTTCAAACAAAACGTAAGATAGCTATTAATGTCGGTCATCGGGGCGACTGTTTCAGGGGAAACGCTAATGAAAAAGTGCAGAATGGATGGCAAGGCGACAAAGTAAGCAAAGCTAATTCCGATATAGAACAAGCAAATACTGCCGATCAGCAAAGGCAGCGCCAAACTTTTTTCTTTTTCATATAACGCTGGTTTTACGAATGCCCAAATCTGATACAAAATAAATGGCATCGCAATGAACAGCGCGACAAAAAAGTTTAGTTTAAACGGCGCCATAAAGGTTGCGGTAACATCAGTCGCAATCATGGTTGATGTATGTGGCAACTGTGCACGTAATGGTTCCGACAATACTTGATAAGTTTTATTGGCAAAGGGCAATAAACAGAAGAATAAGGCAAGAATAAGCCCTACAATTTTAAAAAGATGATTACGCAGCACCATCAAGTGCTTGGTAATTGGCATTTCTTCTAATGCGGCTTGCTCTGCCTTCACAGGCAAATGTGAAAGCTCAGAAGCGTTTGATTGGCTCATACTGCAACCTTCATTTCAGTATAGGGCGCTGTAGTATGTTGTAGCGCAGATAAATTTGAATGTGATGTCATTTTAGTTTTAGGGAGTAACACCGCAGAGGTTTTTTCAGTATTTAAAACCAAGGTGTAATGATGCTGTTGTAAGGTATTTTTTGATACGGCATGCGGGGAATGTGTGCTTTTTGCAGTTATATCTTCAAATATTTTTTCTTGCTGCATTTCATGCATTTGTGCTTGCATCTTTGCTTCAAGTTCCTGAATACGCGCCATTTCTTGCTGCATTTGCTCGCGTAATTCAGATAAACGCAATTCGCGGTCAATGTCATTTTGAACATTACTGACCATACGTTTAATTTTAGCGTACCACTTGCCGACAAAACGCGCTGCTTCAGGGAGTTTTTCAGGACCCAGCACCAATAATGCAATGATGCCGAAAATCAGCAGTTCCGTCATTCCAATATTGAGCATAATCTCAAACCCTCAGCCTTAATGCTTTACAGTCGAATTTACATCACTGCTATTGGCTTGATGTTCAATCGTACGAGGTTCTTTCAGTTGCGCCGCTTCTGCCTCATCATCTTTTATTGATTTTTTAAAATCTTTGACCGCGCCACCTACATCTTTACCTAAGTTTTTAAGCTTAGATGTACCAAATAATAAAATGACCACAATTGCAAAAATCAGCACGTGCCAAATAGATAATCCTGCCATGATTTAGACCTCTCAATAGTTGAGCCTATCTCAACAGGTCTGTATGACAATGCGGTGACGAATGTGTTGCGATTTGACGACAAGGGATGTTTGACCTGATTTGTAAAGCTTGAAAATAAAACAGCCCGTGTTTGAAAACGGGCTGTAAGATCAATCACATCTGTTAAATCTAAGCTTGTAAACTTGCTTTAAACAGTTGCATCGCCTGACCACGGTGACTGATTTTATTCTTTTCTGCTTTCGACATTTCTGCGCTCGACACTCCCAATTCAGGCAACCAAAAGAGCGGGTCATAGCCAAAACCATTTTCACCACGAGCTTCTGCTAAAATCTCGCCTTTCCAAATACCTTGGAAAATTTGTGGTAATGGATCATCGGCATGTTCAACCAAAGCCAAAACACAAACAAACATACCTTCAATTGCTGCGCCGTCTTGACGTAGTGGTTTGAGTTTATTCAAAAGTTTTTCATTGTTGGCTGCATCATTGCCATGTTCGCCTGCAAAACGTGCAGAATAAATCCCCGGTGCGCCGCCTAAAATAGGCACACATAAACCAGAGTCATCTGCAATGGCAGGCTTTCCTGAAATTTTTGCGGCATGGCGTGCTTTTAAAATGGCATTTTCAACAAAGCTCAAACCATCTTCAACAGCATCTTCAATATTTAGTTGACCTTGCGGAATCACTTGCACAGGCAAGTCTAATTGCGCAAACAGGGTTTCAAATTCTGCAATTTTTCCCTTGTTATTGCTTGCTAAAACCAAAGTACCTTGAGCGCGCCAATCAGTTACAGCCATAATTCAGATCTTAATTCAAAATAATATTGGATATTTTAACGGATTTTGCAGACTTAAAAGTTTAATCTTGCACAGATTTGTTTTCATACATGCTAATAATATTTAGGTTTCAAAAAGTAGGGGAATCATGATGAGCAAAATATCAGAGATTTACCGTTATTCGAGTCAGCACCGCGCATTACTGCAGCAAAGTGAGCGTTGTGGCTGTTTTTACTGTCTGGAAACTTTTGCTTATAGCGAAATTGAAGATTGGTGTGATGATGAGCAAACCGCAATTTGTCCGCATTGTGGTATAGATGCGGTATTAGGTTCTGCTGCAGTAGAAGAATTCAGCCCTGAACTGCTACAGGCCATGCAGGCAGTTTATTTCGGATAAAACAAAAAGCACCCGAAGGTGCTTTGAGATCACTTCAAACGTAGTTAAATTTATTGCGCTTGAATCCATTGGTCAGCACGGTCACGTGCTTGACGAATTTGTTCTTGAGTTAAGTTGGCTGCCAAAGCGGTTTTCTTACCTTCAGACAAAGAAATTACTTTATTGTCGAGCATGCCATCACGGGTAGATAACTCATACCACTGATACGCGCCCATATAGTTTTTCTTTTGTTCTTCCATCATGGCAAGGTTAAAGCTGGCACGGTTATCACCACGGCTAGCCGCCTTTTCAAAATATTGACGTGCTAAGACTTCGTCTTTTTTCGTGCCAATACCATCCGCCAACATACGGCCTACATTTAATTGCGCAGCCGATAAACCTTGATCTGCCGCAGCTTTGTACCAAGCAAACGCTTGACGGCTGTCTTGTTGAACGTCTTTACCTTGTTGATATTTCGTCGCTAAGTAAAATTGTGCGCCTGCCTGACCTGCTTTGGCTGCTTTAATCAAGCCATTAATATCCATAGTTGAATATTGAGCCGCTTGCCTCGCTACAGAAGATGACGGTGAAACATAATCTGCATGGGCTTGAATGCTCAACAGTCCAACCAATAGCGTGGTGCTTAATAATAGTTTTTTCATAGAGCGCTCACTCGATAAATTGCGACTTCACCAAACAAATTAGGCAGATGCTTACTGAGTAAACTATCTTGTTGATTCCCATTCACGGCAAGTCGGTTAATGATGCGAATATTATTTTCGGCACAAAGTGCCTCAAAATCACGAAACGTACATAAATGAATATTTGGGGTGTTGTACCACATATAAGGTAATGCATCTGAAACAGGCATTTTTCCTTTTAAGGCAAGAAAAGAGCGAGTCTTCCAATGCGCAAAGTTTGGAAAGGTAATAATTGCCTGTTTACCCACACGTACCATATCTCTTAATAATACGTCAGGTGCATCTACTGCTTGTAAGGCTTGTGCCATGACCACATAGTCAAAAGACTGGTCAGCAAAACGGCTAAGCCCCAAATTCAAGTCTTGTTGGATGATATTTAACCCGCGACTGATCGCAATTGCAATCTTTTCTTGATCAATTTCTAATCCGTATGCACGAATATTATGCTGTTTGCTCATGTGTGCCAACAGTTCACCATCGCCACAACCCAAATCGAGTACTTTAGAATTGGGTTTAATCCACTTTTCGGCAAGTTGCTGATCAAGACGCATTATACGGCCTCCTGTGGGGTTGCTTGAAGATGTTCTGTTCCACCTAAGAACGCACGCATGGCTTTCACGTACAGTGGAATTGGGAACAAGAATGAGTCGTGTCCTTGTTCGGCATCAATATCTAAATAGCTGACAGGTTTATGATTGCTAATTAGCGCATCCACAATTTCCTGCGAACGCTCAGGGCTAAAACGCCAGTCGGTGGTAAATGACACCACTAAAAATTTGCATTTTGTATTCGCCATGGCTTTTTGTAAGGATTGCTCGTATTCACGTGCAGGATCAAAATAATCCAGTGCCTTGGTCATAATTAAATAGGTATTGGCATCAAAATTACGGCTAAATTGTTCGCCCTGATAGCGTAAATAGCTTTCGACCTGAAATTCGACATCAAAACCATACATAAACTTGCCAGATTTTAAGTCACGACCAAATTTCTGTTTCATGGCTTCTTCAGACAAATAGGTGATGTGTCCGACCATGCGTGCCAAAATCAATCCACGTTTTGGATAGCTGTCATGTTCCAAATAACGCCCATGATGAAAATCTGGGTCAGATAAAATGGACTGACGTGCGACTTCGTTAAAGGCAATATTTTGTGCAGACAGTTTTGGTGCACTGGCAATAATCACGCATTTTTTCAGACGGTCAGGATAATCTACCGACCACTGCAAGGCCTGCATACCACCCAAAGAGCCGCCAATAATCGAATACCAGACCTCAATCCCTAAACGATCAGACAGCATGGCTTGGGTTTTTACCCAATCTCGCACCGTAACTAACGGGAAGTCTGGGCCATAAGGACGGTTGTCATTTTCAGGGTTAGGCGATGTGGGGCCAGTAGAACCGTTACAGCCGCCAATATTGTTTAGCGCCACCACAAAGAAACGACTGGTATCAATGGCTTTTCCAGGGCCAATACAGGCATCCCACCAACCTGATTTTTTATCATCGGCATGATGATAACCCGCAGCATGGTGATGCCCTGATAGTGCATGACAGATCAGAATCGCATTGGATTTATCGGCATTTAGCGTGCCATAAGTTTCGACCATGAGTTCAAAGCGGGGCAGAACACGACCGCATTCGAGTTCTAAAGGTTCTTCAAATTGGAATTTTTCTGGAACAACAATACCTACTGAGTCAGCTGGAAAAGACACGGGAATAATTCGCCTTAAATCCTGAGGATGAATAAATAAAAGGATACCACTTGGGGTATCCTTTTCAAAATGCTTTTACATGTTAGCGCAAGATTATACTGCTGCTGCAACTACTTGATCTGTGCTTAATACGCCTTGTTCAATCAAGCGGTTGGTGCAGGCAATAATTGCATCAATAGATGAGGTCACGATGTTGTCATGTACCCCTGCACCAAAGGCAGATTTACCTGTGCCTTTGACTTGCAACTCAATCAATGCCAACGCTTTTGCATGTGCGCCAGAGCTAATGCTGCGTTCTTCATAATTCAAGACATCAATTGGTAATTGAAGTGCATTCAAAATTGCTGAAATTGGGCCATTGCCTTCACCGCGTAAGCGTTGCGTTTCGCCGTTCACGACCACATCTAACTCAATGACTTGATTGCCATTTTCATCAGATAGTTTGTAGTTTTTGGTCGCATAGTGCGCATCTTTTACTGCAACGTAAGTGTCTTTAAACAAGTTCCAGATTTCGCTTGCGCTAATTTCAGTGCCTTGCTCATCGGTACGTTGTTGCACAATTTGTGAGAATTCGATTTGTAAACGACGTGGTAAAGTCACGTTGTAGTTCGATTCTAACAAGTAAGCTATCCCGCCTTTACCCGATTGTGAGTTGACACGAATCACCGCATCATAGTCACGACCTAAGTCTTTCGGGTCGATTGGCAAGTAAGGCATATCCCAAATTTCTTCGTTTTTCTGGAATTCAAAACCTTTCTTAATCGCATCTTGGTGTGAACCAGAGAATGCAGTAAACACCAAATCACCTGCATACGGATGACGTGGATGCACTGGCAAACCTGTGCATTCTTCAACTGTGGCAATAATTTCGTTGATGTTCGAGAAATCCAATTCTGGTGCAACACCTTGGGTGTACATGTTCAAGGCAATTGCAGCAACGTCTACGTTACCGGTACGTTCACCATTACCAAATACACAGCCTTCTACACGGTCTGCACCTGCCATGATTGCCAATTCAGATGCGGCAATACCACAACCACGGTCATTGTGACAGTGTACTGAAATGATCACGCCATCACGACGCGCAATGTTGCGGTGCATCCATTCCACTTGGTCGGCATACACGTTTGGTGTAGACACTTCTACCGTTGCAGGCAAGTTTAAAATTACTTTATTGGTTGGCGATGCTTCCCAAATTTCAGTCACGGCATCACAAACATCTTTAGCCACTTCCAACTCAGTTGCAGTAAAACATTCTGGGCTGTACTGGAATACCCATTCTGTTTCAGGTTGCTTCGCTGCGTATTCTTTTACTTTGCTTGCTGCATTGATTGCCAATTGTTTGGCACCTTCAACATCAACATTCAAGACTTTGTTACGGAAGGTTGGTGAGTTGGCATTATAAATATGCACAATCGCACGTTTAGCACCTTGTAAAGATTCAAAAGTACGTTGAATTAAGTGGTCACGCGCCTGTACCAAGACTTCAATATACACGTCATCTGGAATATGACCTTCTTCAATCAATTTACGGGTGAAATCGAAGTCAACTTGAGATGCCGATGGGAAACCAATTTCGATGTGTTTAAAACCAATTTTCACAAGCATTTGGAACATTTTGAATTTTTGTTCGATGTTCATTGGCTCAAAGATCGCTTGGTTACCGTCACGTAGGTCGGTACTCATCCAAATTGGCGCTTTGGTAATTTCGTTATTCGGCCATTGGCGGTCTGGTAAATCGACACGCTGGTACATACGACGGTATTTTTTGCTTGGATCTGCCAACATCATGTGAAAACTCCTTGAATAGTAGCGGTTGCATCGCGTGGATAACGGCAACTTACTATAAATATAGATTGTGTCTATTCTATCAATTTACAAGCTGTTTTCAGGAGGCTATCGCTAAAAGTAGAATCATGGCACTTGTAAACCAATATCTGTATGTTAATCGATCTGCAAGCGTAATAATTCCCTGTTTTTTACATATACTGCATGTGCTGTGAAATATTTTTCTGCTATTGGCTGTTTTGGTGATAAATATAACCGCTGTTGATTTGTTCGATGCAGCTTGTTCCCATAAGTGCCATTGTGACCTCAAATTCTTCTTTTAATAGCTTAATGCTATGCGCTGCCCCTAGCGCGCCTGCAACTGCCAAGCCATAAATATACGGACGACCGACCAAAACCGCACTTGCTCCCAAGGCCAGTGCTTTAAAAATATCTGTGCCACGACGAATCCCACTGTCTAATAAAATTGGGAAATCGTGCGATAAAATTTTTCGCATCGTGCCTAAAATTTGAATTGGGCTGACCGCGGTATCTAAAATTCGGCCACCATGATTAGACACAATAATACCGTGTGCTCCGTACTGATATGCCTGCTGCGCATCGGCAGGATGTAAAATACCTTTGAGTAAAATAGGCAGTGGACTGTGTTGTAGCAACCAAGCAATATCTTCCCATGTGGCAGCCTGCTGCATCAATCCATCAAAAAGAGGGTGCTGATTTTCCTTAAGCGGAGTGGTATTTACAGATGATTGATATACCGCCCGAATATGTGCAGGCAATTGAAAAGCAGCGCGACGTTCCCGATCTCGAATGCCCATGTGCGGTGCATCAACCGTGAGTACAATGGCTTGATAGGCATAGTGTTGCGCTTGAAAAATCAAATCCAAAGCAGCTTTACGACTGCCTTGCCAATACAGTTGAAACCATTTTGCCGCGCCCGAAACCTGATTCAGTGTGCTCATTGAAGTGGTACTTAAATGACTGAGAATCATGGGGGCTTGTAGGGCGGCTGCCGCTTGCGCTGTAGCAATTTCCCCCTGTGGATGAAACAGTTGTTGGTAAGCCACGGGTGCTAAAAAAATTGGGTGTGGATACTGTTCGCCCAAGAGCTGAATTTGCGTATTTGCCCCTGCAAAAGTATTTAAATGACGGGGCAATAATTGAATATCGGCAAACGCACGTAAATTGTTGTTCAGACTATATTCATCGCCTGCAGCGCCTTCTAAATTGGCCCAAGTGGCTGCATCTAAATGTAATTGCGCCTGTTTTTGATAGTCGGCAATGGTGTGTAAATGTGGCGGGATGTGATTCAAAGCTGCCAATGGCGTGGTATTCATAACTGACTCCATTGACGAATCAGATTGTGATAATGTGCGGTTAGTGCCAATACTTCTGCTGTATCTCCAAGTTGTTGACGCAATTGCAAAATAGTCATATCTAAATTGAACAGCATACTGCGTTGCCAGTCATCTTTTACCATACTTTGACACCATGTAAACGCTGCAATTCGTTGACCTGCTGTAACAGGTTCGACCCGATGTAAACTGGTAGCAGGGTACACGATGGCATCACCTGCACTGAGTTTGACTTCATGACTACCGTAATTGTCTTCAATAATCAGTTCACCGCCCTGATATTCTTCAGGCTCACTTAAAAACAGGGTCATGGACACATCTGTGCGAATCGGACGTTGTACCTGTGCGCAATATTGCACGGCATTATCAACATGATTGCCATAGGCTGCTGTGTTTTGATAACAATTGAACATCGGCTGGAGGATATGCAAAGGGAGCGCGAACGACTGTATTAAAGTCTGCTGTTTCAGTGCGCTGAGGATGTCTTGTGACAGTGTTGCACAGCTCGGATGTTGCAGGTCAAACTGCAAATTCTGTTTAATTTTCTGTGCTTGAGCCCCTGCACTGAGTTGACCATTTTGCCATGCATCTGCGGTGTCCAATTCAGCACGAATTCGTTGGACTTGAATTTTGCTGAGGACCTCTGGAATGTGAAGCATCATACCGATTCTTCCTGAAAAAGTTTGAATTCAAACTGCTGAACATTCTACAGCGTTGTTCGGCATGCAAAGTTCGAGCAATAGATGGTATGAAAAATAATCTATCGCTCGAATCTAAATCTGTAGCCTGTTTTAAGCGGGCTACTACAGATTTGCTATAACTTAGAACTTGTAGTTTAAGCTGATTGCTGCCGAGCGTGGCTGCCCAAGCACGACGCGACCACCACCATTGTTTAGCGTGCTGATGTATTCTTTATCGGCAAGGTTATAAAGGTTTAAATTTAACGAGGCATTTTTGTTGAAGTTGTAGCCTGCCAATGCATCAAACACGACATAGCCTGGAATATTTGGCATGTTGGCTGGTGCGTTGCTGTCAGTCACAACACGTTTTTGTTCATCGACATAACGCGCGCCCAAACCTAATTTAAAGCCCGCCCAGTCGTAGGTTGACCATAAACTTGCAGTCCATTCAGGCGACCAACGTTCCGATAAGGTTGTGGCACTCGTTGAACGTTGATTGAGTTGTTTCACTTTCATGTGCGCAACGCCTGCAGACAAATTCCAGTTTTCGGTCATTTGACCAACGGCACTCAACTCAATGCCATCGACCCGTTTTTTACCCTCTTGTACAGCAAGCTGAGAAATTGGATCTATAGTCGATTGATTTTCATTTTCTGTACGATACGCTGCAGCAGCCAAAGCCAGCTTGCCTTGTAGTAACTCCCATTTGCTGCCTACTTCATAATGATGGGTTTCTTGAGGCTTGGCATTGATTGCGTCATTGCCCGATTCAGACAGGCTAAAGTTGGCGCTGCCGGGCGGAGTCAGCGATTTTGCATACGCAGCGTAAATGCTGCTATTTAACGTAGGCTTATACACAGCGCCAAGTTTCCAACTGAACAGCGTATCGTGGGTGCTCAGATCTGTGGCCACCAAAGCATTTCCCCCACGTGGCAGAGTAAGCCCTTGATAATCTGTTTCATAATAATCGACCCGTACGCCACCATTCAGTTGAAAACGCTCCCCAAATTTTAGAGTATCAAATAAATATGCGGCTGCCGTTTGGGTTTCACCATCGGTATAACCGCCATTATAAATAAGCGCTGGCATGGCTTGATTGCGGTCTGGGTGATAAAGATTGGCCCACGGTGTATCGGCAGTGGCTTCGCCAGGCATCTGGGTTGCCATGAGTTTGCTAGATTGCTGTTCTTTTAAAAACTCCATGCCTGCAACAACATCATGCTGTACTGCCCCCGTTTTGACACTCCAGTTTAAAGTGCTTTGATTGGCCAGAATTTTATTTTCTTGATCGACGCCTTGGCGGGAGCGGTTCACTTCCCATTCGGCAGGGTTTGATGAACCATTGGTTCGAAGACCATTTGCACCTGTATTGATGCCTGTTAAAACCCGATTCATGTGGGTTTTCGCTACACGGGTGATATTGGTCAGTTTGAGTTGATCGGTTAAATCACTTTCAATTTTTGCGGTGAACATATCAGCATCGACATCTTCATAGTCATTGACATGACCATAAAAATTCTCCCGATTAACTTTAGGCGCAGTGGCTAACAGTGAATCGGTATTGTAAAAGCCTTGCATGCCCACAGTTGGAATGCCACCATCTGGAATATTGCGTTGTCTGATGTGTTGAGAATATAAATAAAGGCGTGTGGCAGTGTTTAATCCAAAGGCAATAGAAGGGGCGATGGCATAACTATTGTTTTCAATATAGTCACGTCCTTCTATGCCGCCTTCTTGCCCCATTACATTTAGACGAAATGCGGTATTTGGATTGATGGCCTGGTTAATATCTGCAGAAAGTCTTGTATGTTGTGCTGTGTTGTAAGTTGCAGAAATTTCCTGACTGCTTTCACTTTGCGGTAATTTGCTGACTAAATTGATATAACCCGATGCTGCACCACGACCCGCTTCTGAACCCGATGGGCCTTTGACAACTTCAATTTGATCAATGTTAAATACATCACGGCTGATTGCGCCTAAATCTCGGACACCATCAACATAGGTCGAGGTTTGGGTGGAAAAACCACGCATTTGAAAGGCATCGCCAGCACTAGTATTGCCATTTTCTCCCAATTGTAGAGTAATGCCTGGTGTATTGCGTAAGGCTTCAACTAAGGACGTTGCGCCTTGTTCTTGTAGCATTTCTTTTTTAATCACAGAAATTGTTTGTGGGGTATCCAACAACGGCTGTGTATATTTTGCAGAACTTAAACGGTCTGCCTTGTATTTGCTTTCGGCTTCTGATTTAACCGTAATGGTGGGTAAGTGGGTGACGTCATCTTCAGGGCTTGCGGCATGTGCAAGTAGTGGAAGAGAGGCGGCTAAAGCCATCAGTTGCGCAGAGCGATTGTGTTTGCGGCTTTTGATCTGTGCCATTTATGGTATTTCCCTAAATGTAAACCAACAGGAGGCCACGCTTTATTCAGCGTTTTTAGTTCAAAATGAATAAAGTGTGAAGTTGTTGTTATGACGTCTATAACAATTGTTGCTAATTGTATTGAGAATCATTATCAACAACAATGTGCGGAACGGCACTTTTTTCTAATTCTTATTTGAAAATAATAATCATTATCAATATTTTTATTTAATAAAACGATGTGAACGTGAAAGGCTTGGGAGTAAAGACAGAAAACCCTGCCGAAGCAGGGTTTGAGATGAAGTTTTAAGACTTAGAAGTCATAAGAAACAGAGAGCCAGTAGTTACGACCTGCTAAATATGTACCTTCAGAACTGCGTCCGATAGATAGATATTTATATGCCTGTTGTGTATCACCATTGATATCGATGTAATCCATATTTTGGGTAAAGTCTTTATCTAGTAAGTTGTTTACCGCAGCATTAATACGAATGTGATCGTTAAATTGATAGCTTGTGCCTAAGTTAAAGAGGTTATACCCAGAGAACTCATTATTTGTTTGTACTTCAATGCTTTGTGAGCCGGCATCTGTTGGTTTGGCAGTAAAGCGAGGGCGACCAGATTGGTACTCATGTTGTAACCAAATATCAAATGCATCATTAATATGCCAAGTTGAAGTCAAGTTAAGTAAATGTTTAGCAGTTGATTCTAAAGCATACCCTTTATCATCACCTTTGGTGATTTCTGATTCTGTAAAGGTGTAGGAGGCTTTGATATCCCATTCTGGGATAATTTGGTACTGCAATGAAGTTTCTAATCCGTAAATTTCTGCTTCATCAGCATTAAAGCTTTTACTAAAAGAGGTAACTTTGTTGCTGAAGTTAGAACAGTTATTGGTTTGACAGCTAAATGTTTTAGAAATAATTTTATCTTCAACTTGGTTGAAGAATGCTGTTGCCGTTAAATTTAAAGCATCAGTCGGTTGATAATTAAAACCAAGTTCATAGTTGACTGAAGTTTCTGGATCTAGATCAGGATTTCCGAGACTTGGTGTTGCACCTTGTCCACTATAACCATTGATACCGTTATACAAATCTTTGGCTGATGGAGTTTTATAGCCTGTGCTGACGCCTCCTTTAATCGTTAAGTCATCAGTTGTATTCCATACTAAATATGCGCGCGGGCTAAACTGTCCACCAAAACCACTGTGATCCTCAAAGCGTCCACCAAAGGTAAAATAAAGGTTATCTCTTAATTGCCATTCATCTTCAGCATACAGTGACCAAGTATCTTGAGTAAATTCTTTACCAATGCCTGCGATATCATCTGCAATAGTAGTGTCTTTATATTCGGTGCCAATAGTGAGTTTGTGGTTCGCAATTGGAGTGACTAAATGTGAGTCAAAGACTAAATCAGTATTTTCTAATTTGCGGGGTTGTCCTGCAAGTGCTGGAAATGCATCCGTTGGAATGGTGCGTCCTTTAGTCTCAGTTGTATTCTGACTGATATAAGTTTTCCACAAACCGAAGTTATATTGTCCATCATGACCTGCAGCAATTTGAATACGATTAAACTCAAGTTCATCTTCATATCCTGCAATACCGCCACGAGAAATGAAGTTACCCAAACGTTGATCTGAATTGTCATATTTTTGAGTTGATGAAAAACCATCGATCCAAAAAGAGTTTTGATCATCAAGTTTAAAGTCTAATTTTGCACCGATATCATAATTATCAGCTTTGCTTGGGCGTGGGTCACGACCTGTTGAACCCTGAATACGCTCTGAACGTTGACGGTCTAAATAGCTGCCACGTAGTTGCAAACCTAAACGGTCATTGATCAGTGGTCCATTGACGACAAAACTGGTTTTCCATGAGTCTGCTTCGGCATTACTTTCCATGACATTACCGCTGACAGTGACATTCCCATTCCACTCATCAGACACTTTTTTGGTAATGATATTGATCACACCACCCATCGCTTCTGAGCCATAGCGAGTAGCCATAGGTCCACGAATCACTTCAATTCTTTCGATTGCAGCCAGTGGGGGTAAAAATCCGTTTGATGTTTCTCCAAAACCATTTGGGGTAACATCTGAAGAGGTAGTTTGACGACGACCATCAATTAAAATTAAGCTGTAATCATTTCCAAGACCACGCATTTTTATATTTAGACCAGAGGTTTTACCGACACCAGAACGTATATCGATACCAGGAACATCTGCCAGTAAGTCTGCAATGCTGGTCGCATTTTTTTTCTCAATATCTTCTTTACTGACTATACTTATAGATGCGGGTGCATTTTTTAGCTCTTGTTCAAAACCTGCCGCTGAAACCACAATTGTGGAAAGTTGGTGGGTTGAAGTCGCATCGGTAGAGGTATTTGCGAAAACAGCAGTAGAGGTTGCCCCAAGTAATGCAAGACACAGCGGGTGTAGGTTGAACTTAGCCATAAAATTAT
Source organism: Acinetobacter sp. YH01004 (assembly GCF_013420455.1). Classification (NCBI taxonomy): domain Bacteria; kingdom Pseudomonadati; phylum Pseudomonadota; class Gammaproteobacteria; order Moraxellales; family Moraxellaceae; genus Acinetobacter; species Acinetobacter sp. YH01004. The sequence goes on along the minus strand of NZ_VOXZ01000011.1, from coordinate 29,577 downwards.
ATCTCTAATATGAATCAATGATCCTAATTCAGACCTATATGGTAATTAGAATCATTCATGAAGGAGTTGGCTAATAATAATGATAAGGATTCTTATTTACAACAAGAAATATACACAAAGTTGAAAATTTACAGAAAATAGCGTGCCGATTAAAAAAATTCAGTCGAGATCAGAACGTATTTTGTATATCCTTTAATGTTGTCATATAATGTGGCACTTTTTTATAAACTGTTATTACTAACTATATCGAGGAAGCCATGCAAGTAACTTCTGAAGCGGTTTCGGGCGTTGCCCGTCGTTTAAATGTATCTGTACCGACGAGCCGTATTAACGAGCAGTTTGAAGCTCGCTTGAAACGCACTGCCAAAACTGTGAAGATCAACGGCTTCCGTCCAGGTAAAGTGCCTCTAAACGTTGTTCGTCGTGAATACGGTGCGGGTATTTATCAAGAAGTGGTCAACGACATTATTCGTGACACCGTGTTTGAAGCAATCCAACAAGAAAAAATCAATGCTGTGGGTATGCCAAACATCGAAAAAACTGAAATGAAAGACGACGCTTTAGTATATGAAGCGACTGTTGAAGTTTATCCAGAAGTTGAAGTGAAATTTGACGGTTTGGAAGTTGAACGCAAGTCTTCTGAAGTAAATGATAGCGATGTTGAACAAATGCTTGAAAACCTTCAAAAGCAACGTGCTTCTTGGGTTGAAACCAAAGGCATGGCGAAAAAAGACATGCAAGTGACTTTTGACTTTGAAGGCACTGTAGATGGCGAGAAGTTTGAAGGCGGTGAAGCTGAAGACTTTAAACTGGTACTTGGTTCTGGTCGCATGATTCCTGGTTTTGAAGATGGTATCGTGGGCATGAAAAAAGGCGAAGAGAAAGTGATTGATGTAACTTTCCCTGAAGACTACCAAGCAGCGAACCTTGCAGGTAAAGCAGCACAATTCAAAATCACATTGAAGCTGGTTGAAAAGCAAAAACTTCCAGAAATTGATGCTGAATTCCTACAAATCTTCGGTATTTCTGAAGAAGAAGGCGTAGAAAAGTTAAAAGCTGACGTTCGTAAAAACATGGAACGTGAAGTGAAAAACGGTTTACGTAACCAAGTAAAAGGTGCAACTTTTGATGCACTCGTTGCGGCAAACGAAGTTGAAATTCCGTCTGCAATGGTTGCTCAAGAAATTGACCGTCAACGTCAACAAATGATTCAGCAATTCACACAGCAGTTTGGTGCGCAAGGTGCAAAAGCATTTGACTCAAGCATGCTTCCAGATGAATTGTTCAAAGAACAAGCTGAAAAATCTGTAAAACTTGGCGTATTGGTTAGCAAAGTATTAGAAAATGCTAAACTTGAAGTAGATCAAGCGCGTGTAGATGCTTACATCGAAGACATGGCTTCTTCTTATGAAGATCCAAGCGAAGTGATTGAATACTTCAAAAACGACAAACAACAACGTTCACAAATTGAAGCTGTTGTTTTAGAAGACCAGGTTGTAGATCACATCTTAGCTTCTGCAAAAGTTACAGATACAACTGTAAGCTATGAAGACTTATTGAAAGAGCAGCAAGCTCGTCAACAAGGCTAATAGGCTTTAGGTAAAAAAGGCGCTTTGTGCGCCTTTTTTATTGCATCGCGGTTTTCAGTTTTTCAGAGATTGATCGCATTTAACTCAAAATATCTACGATTTAAGCCGTGAATATTTTGCAATTTAGACAATTATCCCTCATATTGTGAACATGAGTCGTGTCACAAGAATTTAGGAATAAATAACCATTATGTATGTTCCAACAATTGAAAATGCTTTAGTACCCATGGTGGTCGAACAATCATCTCGTGGTGAGCGTTCTTTTGATATTTATTCACGTCTTTTACGTGAACGTGTCATTTTCTTAACGGGTGAAGTCGAAGATAATATGGCCAACTTAATTGTGGCGCAGATGTTGTTTTTAGAAGCTGAGAACCCAGATAAAGATATTCACCTTTACATTAACTCACCAGGTGGTTCAGTGACTGCAGGTATGGCAATTTACGATACCATGCAATTTATTAAGCCTGACGTTGTGACTTACTGTATGGGACAAGCAGCATCTATGGGTGCATTCCTGTTAAATGCAGGCGCAAAAGGTAAGCGTTACTGTCTTGAGAATGCCCGCGTTATGATTCACCAACCATTGGGTGGTTTCCGTGGTCAGGCATCAGATATTGAAATTCATGCGCGTGAAATTCTATTCATTAAAGAGCGTTTGAACCGTTTAATGGCAGAACATAGTGGTCAGGACTATGAAACTGTCGCAAGAGATACCGACCGTGACAACTTCATGACTGCGCAGGCAGCGAAGGAATACGGTCTTGTGGATGAAGTTTTAACAAAACGTCCATAAGTTTTAAAGATTGAGATATTGGAGTGACTATGTCCGAACATCCTCAGGGACAAAAACATTGTTCATTTTGCGGTAAAACGCAGTCTGAAGTCGGGAAGCTGATTGCAGGCGAGGACGCATACATCTGTAATGAATGTGTGGACGTATGCTTAGACTTGGTTCAGACCAGTCAACAAGTTGAGTCGGGTGATTGGGCAACACGTCCATTGCCAAAACCACATGAAATTCGTGCTGCGCTTGATCAGTATGTAATTGGTCAAGATACTGCGAAAAAAACCTTATCGGTTGCAGTATATAACCATTACAAACGCCTAAAAGTGAGCAATCAGGCGCATAAAGCAGGCGATGCTGTCGAAATCTCAAAAAGTAACATCATGTTGGTAGGTCCAACGGGTTCGGGTAAAACCTTACTTGCACAGACTTTGGCGCGCCTATTGGATGTTCCTTTTGCAATGGCAGACGCGACCACATTAACCGAAGCGGGTTATGTGGGTGAAGATGTCGAAAACATTGTGCAAAAGCTGTTACAAAAAGCTGATTACGATGTAGAAAAAGCACAAAAAGGCATTATCTATATCGATGAGATCGACAAAATCACGCGTAAGTCTGAAAATCCATCTATTACCCGTGATGTATCAGGTGAGGGTGTTCAGCAAGCCTTGCTTAAAATGATTGAAGGCACGGTCGCATCTATTCCACCTCAAGGTGGACGTAAGCATCCGCAGCAAGAATTCATTCAAATTGATACCTCAAATATCCTGTTTATTTGTGGTGGTGCATTCTCTGGTTTAGAGAAAATTGTACAGCAACGTCAGGAAAAAGGTGGGATTGGTTTTACTGCAGACGTGAAGAAAAAAGATGAAGGCAAGAAATTGTCGGATTTATTCCGTCAGGTAGAAGCAACCGACTTGGTGAAGTTTGGTTTAATTCCAGAATTTATTGGTCGTTTGCCAGTGATTGCAACACTAGATGAACTGGATGAAGATGCATTATTGCAAATTCTGACTGAACCAAAAAATGCCCTAACCCGTCAGTATCAATACTTATTCGAGATGGAAAATGTCGATTTAGTCTTTGAAGAGGCGGCTTTACGTGCAGTGGCGAAAAAAGCCCTTGAACGTAATACAGGCGCACGTGGTTTACGTTCTATTTTAGAAAATGCTTTGCTTGAAACCATGTATGACCTACCAAGCCGTACCGATGTAGGCACGGTGGTGGTGACTGAGGCTGTGATTGATGAAGGTGCGAAGCCTGAATTTCAGGTCGAGCGTCAAGCCAAAGCTGAAGAGCCAGTTGAAGAAAAAGTCGACTTAAAAGTATTAGACAGCAAAACAGCTTAATTCGCTGTTCGTCTGAAACGTGCCGAAACGCTAAGTTTCGGCACGTTTTTTATTGTCAAAAAAAACAAGGCGGTGTTAATCTTAGTTCAAGGCGCGGACGCCTATTATTCAAAACAACAATTGCAAAATGAATTTGCAGCTTGATTTGCAAAAACTTAATTTACAAAAATAAGAAACGCAGTGAGGGATAGACATGCGTGGTGTCGCAATCTTGGTCGTGACCAGTTTAATGTTAGTGGGATGTCATGGCAAAAAAAACGTGGTGCAACAAACGCAACCACCGAGTACCTTAAAAGTTTTAGATTTAGAACAAAAGCCTGGTTTTGTAGAGCAGCACCGCTTAGGCATGATGACCATTGGTGGTTGGGTCAATCAAAAACTAGGGCAAAATTTTAAACCTGTTCAGGCACAGCATCAAGATGCGGCCATTGTGTATTTGTATCGCCCTGACTCTAAGTGGAATAGGCAGGAAATTGTCGCAGCCAGTATGTTTATCAATAAGCATCGGATTCCAAGTTTATTGCACAATCATTATTACTGGATTGAACTTGCACCAGGTGAGTATCGTTTAAGTGTAAGTCGGCCTTTGGGGGCATTGCATTTTCAAAAACCGAAGTATTTAGATTTTCAGGTACAAGCAGGGCAGTCGTATTTTATTAAGTATGACGAAGAAAACTTGAGCACACGTAAGGAGGTTTCAGGGCCTTTAATTTTAATGCCTACAAGTACCGCACAACAGGAAATCGCATTTACTCAACTCAAAACAGAAAGCTATAACTTTGTTGCGGAAGATCAGCACACAGGCAAGTTACGCAAAAAGCCACAAAAAATTAAGCATGAGAAATATGACCCTGCAGAAGATGTGCATTTAACCCAACCCTTTAAATTGTGGGATCCGAGAACGTGGTAAGGTTTTGCATCTTTATCTCATGCATTGCTTTTATTTATTTCCAGTAAGCATAAAAAAGCACCCAATGTTGGGTGCTTTTTCGCTTATTACTAAATTGGAATATTATTCTGCTGCAGCATCTACAACGGGAATCTTGCCAATTTTAGCTTGCCAGATTTTTGGTGCAATCGCGTGGATAGATGTACCATTGACATCTACCGCAACAGATACAGGCATATCTTCAACTTTGAACTTGTAGATTGCTTCCATACCTAAGTCTTCAAAAGCAACCACTTCTGCTTCACGTACAGCTTTAGATACAAGATAAGCCGCACCACCTACTGCCATAAGGTAAGTTGCTTTATGGTCTTTGATGGCTTCAATTGCTGCAGGACCACGATCCGCCTTACCAATCATACCGAACAAACCAGTGTGCTCTAATACTTGGCGTGTGAACTTGTCCATACGTGTTGCTGTTGTCGGACCTGCAGGGCCAACCACTTCATCACCAACAGGATCAACTGGGCCAACGTAGTAAATGAACTTGCCTTTTAAGTCGACTGGTAATTCTTCACCATTGTTGATCATGTCTACCATGCGTTTGTGCGCAGCATCACGACCTGTGTAAATCGTACCGTTTAATAATAAAGTATCGCCCGGCTGCCAAGTGTTCATTTCTTCTTGAGTGATGTTGTCTAAATCTACACGTTTAGATTTAGAAGAGTCCCAAGTCACTTCTGGGTAGTCATCCAGTTTAGGTGCTTGAATGTGTGCAACACCTGAACCATCTAACTGGAAGTGTGCGTGACGTGTTGCCGCACAGTTTGGAATCATACCCACTGGTTTGCCCGCAGCGTGGCAAGGATAGTCTTTGATTTTAATATCAAGAACGGTAGTTAAGCCGCCTAAACCTTGTGCGCCAATACCCAATGCGTTTACTTTCTCGAAGATCTCGATACGGAGTTCTTCCATTTTGTTTTGTGGGCCACGACGCAATAATTCGTCCATGTTGATTTCTTCCATGAGTGCTTCTTTTGCAAGCATCATGGCTTTTTCAGCAGTACCACCAATACCAATACCCAACATACCTGGTGGACACCAGCCTGCACCCATGGTCGGAACAGTTTTAAGTACCCAGTCTACAATTGAGTCAGATGGATTTAGCATGGCCAATTTAGATTTGTTTTCTGAACCGCCACCTTTAGCAGCAACCGTAATATCAACTTTGTTACCCGGAACGAGTTTGTAGTGAATGACTGCTGGGGTGTTGTCTTTGGTGTTTTTACGACCAAATGCAGGATCAGCCAATACAGATGCACGAAGCACGTTTGAGTTTTCTAGGTAACCCTGACGTACACCTTCGTTAATTGCATCATCTAAGCTCATGGTTAAATCAAATTTAACGTCTAAGCCCACTTCAAGGAATACGTTTACGATACCAGTATCTTGACAGATTGGACGATGGCCTTCTGCACACATACGTGAGTTAATTAAGATCTGTGCAATCGCATCTTTCGCAGCTTTGTTTTCTTCACGATCATAAGCACGGCTCATCGCTTGGATGAAGTCTTGTGGATGATAGTAGGAAATAAACTGAAGCGCGTCTTTGATCGAAGTGATCAAGTCATCTTGCTTGATAATAGTTGTCATATCAAAAATCTCTTGAGCGGGCGGATAGCTAGCGGACTAAATTATAAGATAAAAACAGAAAGTTGTGGGCGTTTATACAGCGTTTTGGGTCTAAAGTTTAATAGGCCATCTATGTGTCATATTTATGTTAAAAACTGTCATATATGACAAGAAAAGCGTCATCTTCGCTGTCATATTTCATTTATTACAGGTTGATTTTTCATTTAAATTATCATTAAGTTATTGAAAATTATATTTATATTAAATATTACAATGAATTTTATATTGTCATATAACTGTCATAAAACTTTCGCATAATGCACTCATCGAAACTTGAGTATGTTTTTATGATTACAGTCGTTGCATCAGTTATTGGTTTTTCTATGTTTATCGCAGCTACTTGGTTCTACGGTCAACAAGAAGATCAAGCCTAAGCTTCATCTTCTTTTTTATGTCTTTAGTATTGATCATAAAAATAATCGAATATTTAAAATCACAAAAAATTAATTTTTAAGATTTAATTTCATTTTCACAAATATATTCAATCATTCCTGAGTCATTTTTCTCCAATTTAAAGCTTTCTGGATTGGCCATTTCCCAGACCATGGTGCCATTTTGGTAACGGCTTAAGCGTGAAATGTATTCACGGTTTGAAGCGCAGTCCAAAATGAAATCTGAGCGTAATTCATTATATTTGAGAGCGCCTTCTGTTTTGGTGTTATTAAATTTTTGCGCCACAACGACATGGTGATATTGCCCTTGTTTCTTAATGCTATCTAAATCAATCTGGAAAGTAATTCCATTATTTCTCAGCATGGTTTTAAAGTTTTCAGCATATACACTTTGGATCGCGATGATACTCATTAGTATAAGAAGTAGTTTTTTCATTTTTATTTTCATCCTAATTTAAAAAGACTTTTTTGATAAAATTTTCTGTTTGTATTTTATTTTGACGGTAGTCTGAAATCCCTTTGGCAGAAAAAATTGCATAATCACATCTGATTATCGGTGCAACATTTGGCTTTGTAGGGTTGGTTTTGCAGTTAATCGGTGAGACAGCTTGATCGACTCTATATTCATGGTCAAAATTGACTTGAAGATATATTTCACCATTATCTTTATAGATTTGGACTGAACCAAATTGATGCCCAAGTTTTTGTGCTAATTGTTCAGTTTTGAGTTTCGACTTAAATTCAATACGATCATAATATCCGAAGGTGGATTTCAAAAGGTTTTGATCTAGCACGCCAACGGAGCTATAGACATTGGGAACCTCAATTTTTGAGAGTGCAAAACTTTGCTGATGCTGGTCGACGTTAATACCCTCAAAATTAATCTGATAGGCTGAACCAATGTCTTTGACATGGGTTTTTAAAGTGACTTCACTGCATGAGTTAGAGACAGAAGAAGGCTGTCTTCGATCTTCAGCAAAAGTACTGTTACAAATACGAAGCTTTGTCGTGGTATCAGAGAGTGATCTTAAAGTTGAATAATAACGTTTCCAAATATGATCAAAATATTGACTACGCGCTAAACTAGAGAAGTAGTTTTGGTTTGACACCAATCCCTTAAAACGTGTGGTTTCATTGACACTACTTTTTGGCACAATAATACTAAAACGATTTTGTGCGCCATTTAAGGGTTCGCTTTTGGTAGATTGACCTGAATAGCTTAAAACTTTTTGATAAAGATTATTTTGTTCGCCTGTCACTTGGCAGCCTGTGAGTAACAACAGACTTGATGTGAAGATTAAAATTTTCTTATTCATGATAATTACTCAAATACATAACTGACATCGACAGACAAGATTGGCGTTAGGCTTTGAATAATGCGTTGATTTTGATGATCAAAATAGACTTTCCAAGGGTTGGCAATATTTTGACATTCAAATAAACCATAATATTTTTGTAAGTTTGGTGTATCTAAAATTTCTGCCCCACGATATGGATATAAAGATTTAGGATGTTGTTCAATTTGAACCAGTTGTCCTAAGTCTTTTTCACAATATTGTTGAGCGCGTTCATACATCACCACACCAGCCTTGTATGAAACATTATTCAATGCAATTTGACGTGGACTTTTAAATTTATCGTGAAAATACTCTTGAACTGTTGGATATTGAACGAAAATATTTTCATTTAGGTCGCTTGACGAGTTCCATTTGTCTATGGCTTTGGTGAGCCAGCCAGCTTGAGTAAAGGTGCTAGTCAAGGTGAAACAGCCAAGTAGCATGAGTTGACGAATCATGTTTTATTCCCTCTAAAAAATAAGTTAGAAATTATTTTATTTTTAAAGTTTTAGTTAAAAATTACTTTATATATCAATGAGTCGTATACATAAAATAACGAATCTAAAAGATACAGTAAACATAGTTCAGATACAAATAGACCATTCAATTTTTACATCATTGAATGGTCTGATTTGAATATCAGGCAGATATTTGATTAGCTCGACTGTTGCTCTGCCTGAATCGCAGTCAATGCAATCGTGAACACAATGTCATCTACCAATGCACCACGTGACAAGTCATTCACTGGCTTGTTCAAGCCTTGTAGCATTGGGCCAACACTCACCACGTTAGCAGAACGCTGTACTGCTTTATACGTCGTGTTACCTGTGTTCAAGTCAGGGAAAATGAACACATTGGCGCGACCTGCAACTTGAGAGTTTGGTGCTTTAGAGCGACCAACACTTTCAACCGATGCTGCATCGTACTGTAATGGGCCATCAATCAGTAAGTCAGGACGACGTTGTTTCGCAATTTCAGTCGCTTTCGCTACTTTTTCTACGTCAGCACCTGCACCCGAAGTACCAGTTGAGTAAGAAATCATGGCAATACGTGTGTCAATACCAAACGCTTTTGCAGAGTCAGCAGATTGAATCGCAATTTCAGCCAATTGTTCAGCATCTGGGTCTGGGTTAATCGCACAGTCACCGTACACATATACTTCATCTGGTAACAGCATAAAGAATACTGAAGATACCAATGAATAATCAGGTGCAGTTTTAATGAGCTGGAATGCGGGACGAACTGTATTGGCTGTAGTATGCACAGCACCAGACACCAAACCATCAACCTGATCAAGTGCTAACATCATCGTACCTAATACGACAGTGTCTTGCAGCTGTTCACGTGCTTGATCGTCAGTAAGTTTGCCTTTACGCATCGCAACCATTTTTTCGACATAGTTTTCACGAATCAAGTCAGGATCAATGATTTCTAAGTCGTGTGGAAGCTCAATACCGCGTGCTTTGGCAACATCGACTACCGCTTCTGGTTTTGCCAATAATACGCAGTGGGCAATACCACGTGATTGACAAATCGCTGCAGCTTGAACGGTACGTGGCTCATCACCCTCTGGAAGCACGATACGTTTTTTCGCTGCAATAGATTTTTGCACCAATTCATGGCGGAACGCAGAAGGCGATAAACGTGGTTTATGCGTATCGCTGATTAATTGGGTTAACCATTCTGCATTGATGTGACTGGCCACAAAGCGGGTAACTTGTTCTGCACGCTCAGTATCATCTACAGGAATTTCGTTGCTCAGGTTTAATAACTGTTGTGCAGTTTCAAAGGTGCTCAATTTAGTATGTAAAATTGGCAAGCCATTTTTCATTGCTGCTTGGCAGAACTCTAAAGCTTGTGCGCTTGGTGCTTGATGTTCAGTTAACACCAAACCTGCAAGTGGAATACCATTGCTGCTGGCTAAGCTACTGGCAAGCAATACATCGACACGGTCAGAACCACTGATAATCAGCTCGCCTGCAACGAATTTATGCATTTCGTGTTCAATATTCGATGCAATTAAGCTGCTGTGTAATACACGGCGCTGCGCTGCTTCACCTTGGTTAATCCATTCTGCAGAAATGTGTGCAGCCAAGTCCGACATGCGTGGCACACTTAAAGTATTGCTGAATGGCACCAAGCCAATCACTGGCATGCAATCTTTACCAATCATTGGATGTGTAGTTTGAATTTTGCTGACAAACTGGTTGGTGTCGCTAATTAAACGTAAGTTTGGATCAAGCGTAACAGGAATTTGTGCAGAATCTTCTGGTAAACCTTTGGTACGCATAAACAATACGCCCGCAGTACGCTCACAAGTTGCACCACCAAAGAAACGTAATTGATTGTCTACTTTTGACGCTGTTTTAACAGCATTGTTGATGTCGGCATTGCTGACAATAATGACTTTTGCATCAAGTGCTTTAGCCAAATTTGCATTCAATTCAGTTGCAAATGGATCACGTCCGTTTGGCAACACGCCTTCTACAATAATGATATCGTGATGTTTAGAAATTTCACGAAGTAAACGAACTGCATCTTCAAGCAATTCGTCATTTTCATCATTTTTTAAACGCTCAGTCAGCGCAGTATAAGAAATCGGCTCAACTGTTTCATGCTTGAACAGGTGACGATACAACGCAGTTGTGCGGTCTGCTTCAGGTTGTAATTCTTGTGAAAAAGGCTTTAAGAAACCTGCTTTTACGCCTTGGCATTCCAAAGCGTAAATTAAACCTAAACATGCTGATGTTAAACCAACACCAATTTCTGTAGGAACCAAAAGTATTGTTTTCATAATTTTTTCTAAATCGTAAAGGGACTGATTGAAAGTGGCTGAGCACTACGATTGCTTAAGCAATCGCAGCGTCACATTCAGACTTTTTTGCAGCTGACTTTAGCTCCTCTGCAACTTGCGCAGTTTCTTTCGCAATACGGCCTTCTTCGTCAGTTGGTACAACCCAAATTTGTGGACCGCCTGTACCTGCATCAATACGACCTTCAGTACCGCGTTTTAAGCTGTCATTGCGTTCTTTGCTGAAGTTAAAGCCAAAGTGTGGCAAGTAAGATACAGTTTTTTCACGGATGTACGCAGAGTTTTCGCCAATACCACCTGTGAAGAATAAGCCATCTAAGCGTGGTAAACCACAGCTAAGTGCAGCTAAAGATTTAGCTAAACGGTAGCAGAATACTTCAATTGCAAGCGTTGCATCTTCGTTGCCTTGTTCAGATGCTTCAATCAGGGTACGCATGTCGTTCGATAAGCCTGACAAACCAAGTAAACCACTTTGGCTGTTTAGCATTTTGTCAATTTTGTAGATATCCCAACCTAAGTTGCTTGCAAGGAAGCTGTGTAAGCTTGGGTCTACATCACCACTACGAGTACCCATCACCAAACCTTCAAGTGGGGTTAGGCCCATCGATGTGTCTACACTTTGACCATTCCAGATTGCACAAGTCGAGCTACCGTTACCCAAGTGAGCAGTTAACCAGCCACCTTGTTTGAAGCTGCCAGCCAACTCTGAACCGCGCTCTGAAACGTATGCGTGACTTGTACCGTGGAAGCCATAACGACGTACGTTGTGGTCGGTATATAAGAATTTAGGCACTGCATAACGGTAAGCGTGAGCAGGCATCGTTTGGTGGAATGCAGTATCAAATACAGCCACTTGCGGAAGTTCTGGGAACAAACGCATTGTTGCTTCAATACCCACCAAGTGTGCAGGGTTGTGTAAAGGTGCAAGCGGAGTTGCTTCACGAATACGTTGCACGATTTCTTCAGTTAATAATTCTGCTTTGGTTAAAGTACCGCCGTGTACAACGCGGTGACCAATGGCTTGTGGCTTATATTGAGATAAGCGACCAAGAATAGTTTCCAATGCTTTTTCATGGTCAGCATGTGGAATAGAAAGTTCGAGCGGCTCACCACCTGCGGTAATGCCTTTAATGCGCGCATCAGCAGAACCTAGATTTTCTGCCAAACCAAAGATACGATCTCCAACGCTTTCAGATACAAGCGCATATTTGATAGAAGAAGATCCGCAGTTAATCACTAATACTGATGTAGTCACTTTTATGTACCCGAATTCTAATTGAAGTTATCCCTAGTCAATCAAGCTGCATTGCAAGATATGGCAAACGGCAATCTATTGTGTTGCAATCTTGATCATTACGTATGTTTTATCATGGGTTTTTTATTGCTCCTAGATAGACTTTAGGAGATTAGACTTAAGCATTATCGACCATGAAATCAGAAATAATTAAAATTTATCAGCCCGAAACTTTCATTTTTTCATGAAATGATGGTCTAAAATTTCTGCTTAATTCCTGTTGTATTCTCTTAACATAGCACACTTCATTCTGCAGGCGAGTGGCAAACTGTTTTAAATTATTTCCTCAATCTTTGTCGGTTTATTTTGATTTGGCAGCGTATTTAATTTCCGACCAACGGACAATCACATAAGCAATCAGTGCCACCATAAAAAACACCAACATCATCCACGCCAAGCCTTGTAAGGTTTCAATAATGGTGCGGTAAATTTCCAATACCCAGCGTTCTTGCGTCAGTTCAATCACAATTCTTTTGTCATTTTCGGCATAGGTGAGTGGGGTAATGTATTTTTCCATATCGTAAATACGAATGCCTGAAGATGTGCCGACCACCATGCCTGCAAATTTGGTGTACTTTGCCCATGCTTCATGAATTGGGTCGTGGATGATACGCGCCAAAATTGCATTGATGGAGCTGGAAAACAGACGCATGACAATGAACGACACCAACAGTGCTAAAGCAAAGGTACTAATAATCAAATAATAAAACATAAGCATCGCCACTCTTTTTGATGATTTTTCTAATCTTGATGGTGTTTTTATTTTAAGTGAGCGTGAGGCAGAAATGTGTAGTGGAACTGTGTCTTAAAACAATGTCTAAAAAATAGAAGGGAATAATGTTCAGCTTCCTGTGAAACTGAACATTATATTTGGATATTGCAAAATTACAGATGGATTTTATTGGCGGATTTGACCATCGCCAAACACGATCCATTTTTGTGAGGTTAAACCTTCCAAACCGACAGGGCCACGGGTATGAATTTTATCGGTAGAGATTCCAATTTCAGCACCTAAACCATATTCAAAACCATCAGCAAAGCGTGTAGAAGCGTTAATCATGACTGAACTAGAATCTACCGCAGCCAAGAATTGACGCGCCAAACTAAAGTTTTCAGTAATAATGGCATCAGTATGATGTGAACCATATTTATTGATATGTTCAATTGCCTCATCAATTCCTGAAACCACTTTAACTGCCAAAATTGGGCCTAAATATTCGGTGTACCAATCTTCTTCGGTTGCTGTTTTAACACTTGTACCCAAAATCTTTTGGGTTGCAGGACAGCCGCGTAATTCGACTTGTTTTTCTGCATATAGCTCGGCAATACGTGGCAAGAATTGTGCGGCAACAGCCTCATCGACCAACAATGTTTCCATGGCATTACAGACGCCATAACGGTGAGTTTTTGCATTCAGGGCAATAGGCAGGGCTTTTTGTAAATCGGCCTGTGCTTCTACAAATACGTGACAGTTACCATCCAAATGTTTAATCACTGGAATACGCGCTTCATTGCTGATGCGTTCAATCAGACTTTTACCGCCACGTGGCACAATTACATCTACATATTCAGACATGGTAATTAATTGCCCAACGGCAGCACGGTCTGAGGTGTTAATCACTTGCACCGATGTTTCTGGCAAGCCTGATGCTTTTAAGCCGTGTTGAATCGCGGCAGCAATCGCTTGGTTAGATTCCAGTGCTTCAGAACCACCACGTAAAATAATCGCATTGCCTGATTTTAATGCCAAAGACGCAGCTTCAAGGGTTACGTTTGGACGTGATTCGTAAATCATGCCCACCACACCTAGCGGTACACGCATTTTGCCCAATTGAATACCAGATGGACGGTAAGCCATATCGGTAATTTCACCAATTGGATCCATGAGACCAATCACATCTTTCAGACCTTGTAACATGCCTTTAAAGCGTGCGGGGTTAAGTTCTAAGCGATCAAGCAGTGCGCTATCCAAGTTGTTGTTACGACCTTTGGTCATATCAATTTGGTTGGCAGCTAAAATAGCGGACTCGCTATTTTCCAATGCCGTATAAATAGCCGATAACGCATTGTTTTTAGATTGGGTAGAAGCGCTTGCTAAGACACGAGAGGCTTGGCGTGCTTGTTGTCCTACCGTTTGCATATATTGTTCAATAGACTCTTGCATAGCGGTTTGATCACTTAGAAATTTCAACTCGATATTAACAGTCTGTGCCTGCACAATGAAGCGTCTCAGCGGAAAATCGACTAAATTGTTCAATCTTTTCATATTTTTCAATGCTTTCATCACAAAAATTAATATTTTGAAATGCTTTATGATTTAAAAGTAGATGAGCGGTCATAGAAAATGTTGCGTATAAAATCAGCACCTGTATAGAATGATGCGATAACGACATTGATGTCATTCACAACAATAAGCAGGATGCCACTTTAATTCAGATAAGTGGGTAATCGTTCAATGACGAACACTTGCACAATAAAAATAAAATGCGCATGGAGGTAAGGAATATGAATTCCATGATCCAGATGGACACGGATGTACAGGACGCAAGTTCGCATGTCTGTTTTTTTGATATTTACGATAAACACAGCTTTAAACAACCCGCTCGTACCACTTGGATCAACGGCTGGAAAGTGGAATACATGGCAATTGCTCAGCCAGAAACCGCACATTTAACTCCAATTGTGATTATTGGTGGTGCATTCCAAAACTTTAATTCATATAAATATTGTGTCGAGCAGCTTTTTCGTGCAGGGCCAATCATTTTAATTGATATGCCATCTATGGGCGCCAATCAGCAAATGACCAATGTGGAAACAGGTGAGTCGGCAGGAACGCTAGAACTGCATGATTTAGGTCAGATGTTGGGTGATTGGCTGGATATTGTCGGCTTAGATAAAGTATCCGTCATGGGCATGTCATTGGGTTCGGTGGTGGCATCGTGTCTAGCAGATCAGCGTCCTGAATTGATTGATCGCATGATTTTAATGGGGGTTATGCAAAAGACCCGTAAAAGTTGGCGCATGTTGCTTGAAGAATCACTGCATTTAATGAAAGAGCAGCGCATGGATGAATTTGGTCAGGCGGTGATTTTATACTTGGTCAATCATGCCAAAATGGAACAAACTCGCATGTCACCGACTGCAAAGCGTTTGTTTTACCGACAAATGGCCGACTTTACCGCTACAGAGCAAGATCGCTACGATGTGAACTGCAACCGTTTATTGCGGTTAACCAATGTGCCTATTCCGCAATGTAAGGTTTTGGTGGCGTGTGGGCAATATGACAGTTTTACCTTGCCGCATGAAAATGCCAATTTTGCCTTACAGTGCCCGAACATGGAATTTGCCATGATTGCCAATGCAGATCATGTGCCGCAATTACAGCGCCGTAAAGAAACCATGAATTTATTTGCGACCTTTTTAAGCGATGAATCTATTCAGGACTTAGATGGCATTATTCCAATGACACGTGCGCAACTATTGACGATGGAACGCCGTGGAGAAGCGCGTATTCGGGTGCAAAATCCGCAAAGTCATTTGCAGTATCGTCATTCTGATTTGAAAATTGCCACGCACATTGTCGATTTAAACTTCTTTGGTGTATTGCTTGATTTTGAAAATGCTGCGTTGGCGGCACAAGCAGCACAGTTTGAACGAGATATGGCCTTAGAATTACAGGATGAGGAAGGCAGTTTTAGCATTGAATGTTTAATTTTTGAAAGCCAAGGGCAGCAACTACGCGCATTATTTAAGCATGGTAGTTTTGAGGTGGCAGAACGTTTGTTGCGTTATGTGGAACGTCAAAAAGCGGCTGCACAAAATTTGGAATATGCCCGTTAGTAGATAAAATCAGTGCTTGGTTTAAAATTATCCAAAGAAAATAGAATCAAAATAGCGTGTTAAACCACGCTATTTTTTTTGTAGGCATGAACCATCCAGACTAAATCGCCTAAATGTTCTGCGGTTGTTTTTTCTAAAGAGCTGTTGGAAAAATACAGTTGTGGTTGTTGTAGCTGCACTTGCTCAAAACCTGCATTTTGAAAAAACTGAGTTAATTCCTGCGGAGATTGAAAGTGAAAGGTGAAAGCACTGCGTGACATAAATTTCAATAATCGGCTGCAGTTCCAAATAAAATTGGCGAGCTTGTTTTTGACGGGTTCAGGGTAAATATCGGTTAAATAATGCAGTTCTGGAAAGTCTTGGGTGTAGTTACACATGCCATTTAACAGCTGTTGTAGCATGTCTTTGCTGAAGTAGTTAATTAAACCTTCACTAATAATTACTAAGGGCTGCGAGTGATCAAAATATTCAAAGGCCTGTTGAAAGGATTCACTAAAAATATCGGCGGTGAGAACTTCAGGTGCGTCGTGGTCAATTTGTCGTAACGCTTGAGTTTTAATTTGCGCCATATCAGGCAAATCCAGTTCACGGTAATTCAGTTCAGGATATTTTTGTCGAAAGTTCCAGCTGCGTGGTGACAGCCCAGATGCAATTTCGAGCACTTGTAATTGCGGATGTTGCTGAATCAGTGCGGTTAAGTGTGCATCAATCATTTGGTGACGTTGTTTGAGGGTGCTGCGCATACTGCCGCCCACATGACGTTCTGCCCAGTTTTCTAAAGGATGTACCAATTTGGCTAAAAACTTGCCTTTTCGGGTCGCAAATACAGGATGTGAAATCCCCCTTTGATACCAGATATATCCCGTATAATGTGCGGTAAAAGAAATATGCCGATGTTTGGACAATGCAGTCGTGTCTGAGCGAGTTGGCTTGGCATCCGAGTTGTGCATTTCAGTCCTTTTTTCTGTCGTGATTTTGCTGTTCAGCAATGTTTTTGTCATTTTCGTATAGACCTTAATTGTTTGTATGGTGGTCGTTGTCTTTTTAGGCATGCTTTGACACTCAAGCTGCGGTGTCAGGCATATACTCAAAATAGAATAAGTTTATCATAATCAAAAAGGAATAAGCTGTCGTGTTCCTTTGTCGTATAAATGCTGTGAAAAAGTGAAGGCGTATAGGGTCTGTTGACATTTCATAAATGGCTTGCGCTGTAGGCTAAAACTGAGCAGATCAGGCATAAAACGCAGGGAATAGTGGACCTATTTTCAAGTTCCATAACGCAATCTGAGAAAGTTTTAGCCACATGAGCAAGAACAAAGCGTTGCTTTGTTTGCTGCGCAAGGGGGCGAGCATATTTTTTGCTGCTATTGCGTTATGTGCCAGTCATTTAGAATGACTAAATTTCCTGTCCCATGCCTTATATCAGCTAAAAAATATGTGTCGTCGCAAACATAGACGAATTGTCAACAGACCCTAGTTAGTTTGTGGTGATCTCAAGTCGCAGCGTTTTTAGTGGTACTTGAATAATTGGTCGGGTCGTGACTAGTTTGTGCTGCCAGTAGCGTGGCACTTTGTTCTTTAAATACCAAGATACGATCACGGACGCTTCGCCATTCATCACCCAAGTCTAAAACTTCAGCAATGCTAAACTCTGCACTAAGCTCAGGGATTTTACCGCGCATGCGTTCTAAACGTGCCTGATTCGGCAAGGGTAAATCGGCAATCGCATTTAAAGCCAATCGTTGTGCAGCACGGTTGTTGCAG
This sequence comes from Acinetobacter sp. YH01004, assembly GCF_013420455.1. Classification (NCBI taxonomy): domain Bacteria; kingdom Pseudomonadati; phylum Pseudomonadota; class Gammaproteobacteria; order Moraxellales; family Moraxellaceae; genus Acinetobacter; species Acinetobacter sp. YH01004. Next base: position 11,835 of record NZ_VOXZ01000011.1, on the reverse strand, counting down.
ACCAATCCCATGTCACAGCCTGCAAGCAAAGCGGCATGAATACGTGCATCGGCATCGCCTGCTACACAAGCCGCCTGCATGCTTAAATCATCCGAAAAGAGTACACCATCATAGTCCAAGTCTTTGCGAAGCACTTGCTGTAACCAAAACTCAGAAAAACCTGCAGGGTTCGGATCGACCTGATCATAAATGACATGCGCAGGCATGAGCGCATCCAGTTGATTTTGCAGTTGGATAAAGGTTTGCATATCCTGTTGTTGAATTTCGGCAAAAGAACGTGAATCTATCGCGGCAGCAACGTGAGAGTCTGCTTTAACCGATCCATGTCCAGGAAAGTGTTTGCCTGTGGTTGCCATTCCTGCACGATGCATTCCACGTAAAAAAGCATCTGCCAAAGCAATAATATCGACAGGACGCGCAGCAAAAGCACGATCTCCAATGACATCACTGATGTCATTTAAATCTAAAACGGGTGCAAAACTAAAATCAATGCCTACGGCTAATACTTCGGTGGCCATCAACCAGCCACATTCTTCGGCTAAATCTAAGGCACGTTCAGGTTCGTTTTGGTATAACTCGCCAAATCTACCCATAGCAGGCAATAGGGTAAAACCTTGTTTTAAGCGTTGTACGCGTCCGCCTTCCTGATCGACTGCAATTAAAATATCAGGGCGTACCTGACGCATGTGGTCGGTCAAGGCGCGTACTTGCGCAGGAGATTGGATATTTCGGGCAAATAAAATGACTCCACCGACTTGCGGAGCGCTTAATAGTTCAATATCTTCTTGAGTAAGTTCTGTGCCAGCGATGTCGAGCATCAATGCGCCAATCATATTGGGTGTCCGTATTCGATTTTTATCAATAAAAAAACAATACCTGAATTCTGCAATGATTTGCTACATTTTGACAGCACAGATTATGATAAAACTACACGACAGATCCAAATTAAGTTGTATAAGATTTTGAATCTGCTCAATTCATTGTGAAAAGCAGAGATTGGTCAAAAACCAAGGACGTAAATATTTTTATGAAACTTCAAACCATCGCTTGTGCGGTTGCAATAGCAACTGGCGGTTTTTTCTTTTCTCACGCCATTAACGAGGCAATTGCAGCCAATAATACCGCTGTCGTTGCTAACAGTATTGTGCCGACGCAGGAACAAGCTTTGGTTTCGCGTCAATTGGCGACCTTGGTCGATCGTCAGCATTATTTAAATCAGCGTTTAGATGCCGCAACGTCGCAGCGCATTTTTGATTTTTATATCGACAGTTTAGACCCAGACCATACTTTGTTTTTGGCTAAAGAAGTTGAGCAATACCGCAAACAATATGCAGCAACATTTGGCGCTTCATTAAAAGCAGGCAATTTGGCGGGGCCGTATCAAATTCATGCACAGTATCGTGAACGCTTAAAACAGTTTTATCATTTCATGTTGGCAGAGCTGAAAAAACCACAAAATTTAAAACAGCCAAATGTCACGATTGAAACAGATCGGGAAAAAGCACCGTTCTTTAATACTGAAGCAGAAATGCGTAAGCATTGGCAAAAAATGTTGGTGTCACAGCTCATTAACCTGACCATTAGCAAAGAAGAAGAATTGGCAAAACAAAAAGCCATTAAAGATAACCCTGAATTGACCAATGGTCAGGATTTGGCAAGTCCAGAAGATTTGACTCCAGTGCAGACTTTAACTAAGCGTTATACTCGTCAGTTAGAGCGCATGGATCGTTTAAAGAGCGATGATGTGCTGGATAAAACTTTGAATGCGATGATGCTGACTTATGATCCGCACAGCAATTATTTCCCACCTGTTGATGCGATGGAGCTGAATCGTCAAACGACTTTGCAGCTTGAAGGGATTGGGGTGTCGATTCGTCCTGAACGAGGCAATGAAGACTACACTAAAATTGAAACCATTGTTGAAGGTGGCCCTGCCAGTAAAACAGGGCAGGTGAAATCGGGTGACCGCATTATTGGTGTGGCGCAAGATGGCGAAAAAATGGTGGATGTTGTGGGTTGGCCGAGCAATGAAATTGTGGGGCTGATTCGCGGTAAACGTGGCACCAAAGTCACTGTGCGTTTGTTGGGTGCGGGTGCGGCGATGAATCAGGCGCGTAATGTGACCATTGTGCGTGATGTGATTCAGGAAGAAGATGCGGGAGTTCGCTCACGAACGATTGACATCAAACGTGATGGTCAAACTTATACCTATGGTGTGATTGAAATTCCATCGTTTTATTTGAATTACCGTGCGCGTCGTGCAGGTAATGAATATCGCTCGGTGTCGGAAGATACCAACAATGCCCTGAAAAGTTTGGCGGCCAAAAATGTCGCAGGGATTATTGTCGATTTACGTAACAACCCTGGCGGTTCACTAGAAGAAGTGGCACGTATGCTTGGGCAAGTAATCAAATCAGGCCCTGTAGTGCAAATTCGTGATGGCAATGGCAACGTGAGCGTATTTGAAGATGACGATGGCGGTGCACAGACTTATGCAGGCCCATTGGCAGTGATGATTAACCTTGCTTCTGCTTCGGCCAGTGAAATTTACTCTGCTGCAATTCAGGACTATCAGCGCGGGATTGTGATTGGTAGCACCACCACAGGTAAAGGTACAGCGCAGGTACAACTCGACACCTTAGCCTATGGGCAGGCGACCTTAACTCAACGTAAGTTCTACCGTATTACAGGTGGAAGTACCCAAAACAAAGGTGTGATTCCTGACATTAAACTGGTGGATATTTACAATGAGGAGTTTGGTGAACGCAAAGCGAAAAATGCTTTGAAGTGGGATACCATTCCAACTGCGCCATTTAAGCGTGAAGGTTCAGTACAGCCATACATCACCAAGTTGGGTCAATTGTCACAGCAACGTGTCACGCTTGATCCACAATTTCAATATTTGGAACAACGTAAGCAAATTGCCAAACAAACTGAAGATCGCAAAAGCATTGTGTTAGATATTGAACAACGCAGAGCAGAGTTGTTAGCTTTGGAGCAACAAACGCTGACTGCGGAAAACAAACGCCGTCAGGAAACAGGTTTGAAACCATTTGCTAATTGGGAAAGCTATCAGGCATCTATTGATGCTTTGGCAGAAGCGCGTGCCAAAATGAAAGCGGCACAACGCCCTGCTTTACCTGAGGAAGAAGCTTTTGTGATTGAAGCAGCGCAGGTGTTGCAAGACTATGCCATGTTACAAAAAGGTGTTTCTGAGCCGAATCAACCTTAAAACAATGTTAGAATCTTAATCAAATAGAACCAGCAGCGAAAAGTTGCTGGTTTTTTTCATCCTAAAGCGAAAAGTAAAGTGACAAGATGCATATAGCTTTGAGTCAGACAGCTATTTTTAGCAGTTTTGAATTGCCATTATTTCATGATGACATATTATATATTTGACTATTGACCAAAGCGGAATAGTATTAGACTCTTAAGTCAATGCAGTCTTTGCTAGATCAATCCGTCGTTCAGGTTGCTTTTTAGTTATTATTTATAAGAGAGTGTGAGATTGAGTAGCCGAAAAACAATAAAATATGACAGAGATGGATACATCTAATGATGCATGTACATTATGATCTGAGCTTGGTAATTGGCTCGGTAGCAATCTCAGTATTGGCCTGCTATTTTGCAGTGTCTGTTGGGCAAATGCTTTTTCAAAATGTACAACAACAACTAAAAAAAATTGCATTAATCATGAGTGGTTTGCTGCTGGGTGCGGCAGTGTGGAGTATGCATTTTGTGGGCATGTTGGCCTGCCAGTTACCTGCACCGTATCAATTTGATCTTAGCTTTACGACCCTATCTTTTGTTATTGCATTTATCGCCTCTACGTTTGCGGTTTGGCTGACCACGCAATCGACCTTGCCTGTGGCGCGTTTGATCCTGAGCGGCATTTTAATGGGGTTGGGTATTTCAGGCATGCACTATACGGGCATGATGGGAATTCAGGTAGAAGGCTACCGTAGTTATTATGATCCTACCATTGTTTTGCTGTCTGTATTAGTGGCCATTGGCGGAGCAATACTTACCTTTTGGTTTATGTTTCATTCCAAGTGCAGAATGGGGCGTCAGGCACAATATAAAATTTTCATTGCGGTGCTCATGAGTCTGAGCATTGTTGCCATGCACTATATAGGCATGGAAGCACTGCATTTTTACTCTACAGCAGATTTGCCTCAATCAGGGCACTTCCAGATCGGGCAAGGGCCAGCTCTGTTGGTGGTTATTTTAGTGACCAGTCTGATTTTTGCTGCTGCGGTGGGCGTATCTCTGCTGGAGCTGCGCTTAGAAGAAAAAAGCAGACAATTGTCTTTAGCCAACCGTGAATTGGCCAATCAGGCAGTCAAAGATAACCTGACCAAATTGCCCAACCGTTTATATTTAGCTGAATATGCACAATTGCTTTTTTCTGAGCATCGGCAAAAAAACACTAAAATTGCATTTTTGTATATCGACTTAGACCGCTTTAAAGCGGTGAATGACGTATTTGGGCATCATGTTGGCGATCAATTGCTGATTCAGTTGTCTAAACGTGTGCAATCCCACTTGGGCGAAAATACCCAGTTATTAAGAATTGGTGGCGATGAATTTCTTTTGGTGATTGAACATACCGACATTGCAGAAGCCACTGTCATTTCTGAAAAAATATTAGAACTGATTCAGCAAAGTTTCTTAATTGCAGGCAAGGTCATTAATATTTCAGGCAGTATTGGCATTGCGATGTATCCAGAGCATGGCACCAATTTGCAAGATATTTTAATGAATGCTGATGCGGCGATGCTGACCTCTAAATATCAGGGGCGTAACACCAGTTCGGTATTTAATTATGATCTGGAGTTACTTGAGGCCAAAAGCCAAAGTAAGTTGATTAATGATTTATATAAAGCGGTTGAACAACAACAATTTGCGTTGTTCTATCAGCCAAAGTTTAAAGCCGCTGACCATAAAATTTGTGGCGTAGAAGCTTTAATTCGTTGGTATCACCCCGTACATGGTTTACTTACCCCAAATATGTTTATTAAAGGGGCTGAAAAGACGGGGTTGATTATTCAAATTGGCTATTGGACGCTAGAAGAAGCCTTTAAACAAATTCAAATTTGGGAAAGATCGGGTGCACCGTTATTTCCTGTGGCTGTGAATTTATCGGCAGTGCAGTTTGAACATAAACACTTATTTTCGACGTTAGAAAACTTGTTTAAACGCTATGAGATTCAACCCCATCACCTGATGATTGAAGTGACTGAAAGTACAGCAATGCATCATATTGAATCGAGTATTCGTAGTTTTGAGCGTTTGCGTCAAATGGGGATTCAATTGGCGATTGATGATTTTGGTACAGGACATTCGAGTTTCTTGTATTTGAAAAAATTGCCAGTCGATGAGTTGAAAATTGACCGTGCTTTTATTTTAGATTTGTGTTTGGACAGCAAAGAAGAATTAATTTTAGAAAGTATTATTCAGTTAGCCATTAAACTGGGTTTAACTGTGACCGCTGAAGGGGTGGAAACGCCATTGCAAGCTGAGATTTTAACCCGTTTAGGCTGTCAGCAATTACAGGGCTACTTATTAGGCTTACCAATGGATGTTGAGCGTTTAGAAGAGCTGTTTAAACATTCGGCTTAAGCTAGCGATCATGCTACCGCTCAAGATAGCGTACAAGTGAGCGACCAAGTCCAGCGTTTAATTTCAGTGATGAAACAAGATGAATATAGTTTGGCTGAGTTGATGCAGTTGTTAGGTTTAACTCATAGCGCAACATTCCAAAAGAACGATATGAATCCTGCCATAGAAGTAGGTTTGATTGAACGTACGATTCCAGAAAAACCGAAAAGCCAAAAGCAAAAGTATAGATTGAAAAAATAACTATATTCTCAGTTGTGGATAAATTAGAACATATCAACAATCAATAAAATTTGATTCAAATCTGCTACAATTACGCCAATTTTTCATATTGATCATTTTGATCTTATACACTGCGGTTCTGCAGTAGGTGTCTTGCATGAGTTTTAAAGATGAGTTAGCGGCGCAGGTCGCACAGCGACGTACTTTCGCGATTATTTCCCACCCCGATGCTGGTAAAACCACCATGACAGAAAAACTGCTGTTATGGGGACAAGCCATTCAAGTTGCAGGGATGGTAAAAAGCCGTAAGTCAGATCGTGGCGCAACATCTGACTGGATGGAAATGGAAAAAGAACGTGGTATTTCCATTACAACTTCGGTGATGCAATTCCCGTATAAAGACAAAATGATTAACCTGCTCGATACCCCAGGGCACGAAGATTTCTCTGAAGATACTTACCGCACTCTAACTGCGGTGGACTCTGCACTGATGGTGATTGATGGTGCGAAAGGTGTCGAAGACCGTACCATTAAATTAATGGATGTGTGTCGTATGCGTGACACACCCATCATTTCATTCGTCAACAAAATGGACCGCGAAATTCGTGAACCATTAGAGTTGTTGGATGAAATTGAAAATGTCCTCAAAATTAAGTGTGTGCCAATCACTTGGCCAATGGGTACAGGGCGTGATTTCGCAGGGGTGTTTAACCTCATCGAAGAAAAGTTTTATGTGTACAAATCAGGTTTTGGTTCAACCATTCCTGAAATTGAAGTACGTGATGGCTATAACCATGCAGACCTACGTGAAAAAGTAGGTGAATTGGCATGGGCGGCATTTGAAGAATCACTTGAATTGGTACAAATGGCGAATGAGCCTTTAGACCGTGAAGAGTTTTTAGCGGGTCGTCAAACACCAGTGCTGTTTGGTACGGCTTTGGGTAACTTCGGTGTAGATCATGTATTGAATGCATTCAGTGAATATGCGCCGCCGCCAAAAGCACATCCAACGCAAGACCGTATTGTAGAAGCCAATGAAGAAGGCTTTAGTGGTTTTGTTTTTAAAATTCAGGCCAATATGGATCCGAAGCACCGTGACCGTATTGCTTTCATGCGAATCTGTTCAGGCAAGTATGAAAAAGGCTTAAAAATGAAGCATGTACGTATTGATAAAGATGTACGTATCAGCGATGCCTTGACCTTCTTGGCAGGTGACCGTCAGCACCTCGAAGAAGCTTGGCCGGGCGACATTATTGGTCTACATAACCACGGGACGATTCAAATTGGCGATACCTTCACTTCGGGTGAAAAGTTGCAATTTACAGGGATTCCGCACTTCGCACCTGAAATGTTCCGTCGTGTACGCTTGAAAGACCCATTGAAGTCCAAACAGCTGCAAAAAGGCCTTAAAGAGCTTTCAGAAGAAGGTGCAACGCAAGTCTTTATGCCACAAAACAGCAATGATTTAATCGTAGGTGCTGTTGGTGTGCTACAGTTTGAAGTCGTCGCCTATCGCCTGAAAGAAGAATACAAAGTCGATTGTATTTACGAGCCTGTCAGCATCAACACGGTACGCTGGGTGTCTTGTGCCGATGAGAAAAAGTTTAACGAATTTAAGAAAAAAGCCCACGATCAGTTGTCTGTCGATGGTGGTGGTCACTTAACTTATCTCGCGCCAAGTCGTGTGAATTTACAGTTAATGCAAGAGCGTTACCCTGACATTGAGTTTAGAAATACACGCGAGCACTAAGCCTCAGGTTGATGATGCTTAATCTGGCAGATGCAATCAGCGTAGCGCAGATGAATGTTCGGCATGCCTAAAAGTTTCAAAATTAAAACAGCTTCTTTAGGAAGCTGTTTTATTATGGGGGCGGTAAAAGATTAAAGATTATTTTTGATAAATGAATTGGGGAAATCATGCAGCAAAAATCGGTTTATCTGGGTGCAATTTTGAGCGGGATGGTTTTGCTTAGCGCCTGTGACTCATCTAAACAAGATCAAAACTCAGATGAGCAAACGTCTATTTTTCAGAAAGATCAAGCGGATGTTTTACCGTATTTGAATATCAAGCAACAGGCGGCAGAAATTGCCTTGCCATTTTGTGAAAATAAAAACTGCATTGAATTAGAAGTACAAACTTTAAATACCCAAGATACATGGCTCAACAGTTGGATTGCAAAAAATCAGGCCATGGTGATTCAAGACCAAATTGGCTTAAAACAAAACATGAATTTGCAGCAAGCCGTAGATGCCTATGTGAAAAAATCCGATGCTTGGCAGGCACAATTAGATCAAAATAAAGCTTATGAATTGGCGATGTACACCCGTATGGCATATCAACGCAATCAATATGTTTTGTTGCAAGTCGGGGTAGATAGCAAACAGGAAGGCACGCAAGTCAAGGAACGCTATTATTTCTTTGTGGCAGATCGGAAGCAGCAAAAAGCCTTGTCTGTTTTAGATGTGATTGATGCCAAACAACAAACCCGTATGAATACTTTTGTACAGCAGGCCTATCAGGATTGGCTCAAAACACAAAGCAGTGACGTGCAAAAAGCAGCACCTGCCAAATTATACTGGGGGCAGGCAGATTGGTTTTTTGATGATCAGGGCTTAGGATTGCATTATCGCACCCATGAAATTGTCAAAGATGGCACGCAGTTAGATATTTACCTAAGCAAAGCACAAACACAACAAGTTTTAAAAGCAGACATCTATCCATCTATGTTTTAGTAGGTGAGTACGGTGACAAGCAAAAATAGATGAAATCAAGGTTGGATCCATGTTGAAAAATAAAAGTATTTTGGCGATCAGTATTTTAATTACAACGCTAGGGATTACTGCATGTCAGCCAAAGAAAACCGAACCAGAAACAGTCGAGCCAGAGCAGACGCAGGCGGAACAACAAAGCTTAAAACTGGTCGGGGATACTGAAAAACTGAATTTGTCGTTGCCTAAATGTGAAGGGAATAACTGCCCTGAAATTTCAATTGAGCGTTTGAATAGTAATCAGGCCTTTATCGACCATTTTATTGATCAGAAAATTATTCAAGAATTGGCACAAATTTTAGAAATTGCACCACAGCAGGCGGCTTCTGAGGCTATAGCAGTTGAGAATGCAGCCAGTGAAAATACAGCAGCCAGTGCTGCAGATGCACCTGCCAGCAACCCCACTGCAGCAGCCATTGCACAAGTGGAAACTTTGGCGCAAAAATTAGAAAAACAAACTGTGCCTTATGTGCAAAGCTTTTTGGTACTTGATCAGGAACTGAAAGCTTTAAGCTCAAATCATAAAATCAGTTTGATGATTAAGCCTAAAATTTTGAATGCAGATCAGCCTTTGGCAACCGTGGTACTGAATAGCAGTAGTTATTTGGGAGGAGCGCATGGTGCATCGGCACAGCAATACTATAATTTTGATTTAGAACAGAAAAAATTAGTATTGTTAAATGACATTCTGTTAGAGAAGCAGCGTCCACAATTGGAGCGCAAAGCCTACGAAGCGTTTAAACAATGGGTCATCGCATCTGAACTTTCCACCAATGTGCAAGAATATGAACAAGCGTGGAAATTTAAGCTGTCGGAAAATTACTATTTAGGTCAACAGGGTTTAATTCTGCAATACGCAGAATATGAAATAGGCCCTTATGTCGTTGGTTTACCGCGTTTAACCATTCCGTATGCAGAACTGCAGGGGATTTTAAAAGCTGCGTATTTGCCTGTAACAGAAGCAGCCTCTGAAGCAACCGCAAAATCTGCCGAAGCCAGTGCAGTAAACACAACCAAAGCGAAATCTTAATATGAGCATTGCGCTGTTTGATACGCATACCCATTTTGATGTACCTGATTTTGACTCAGATCGGGAGCAATTGGCGTATGCGGCCAAGGCAGCAGGCGTAGAACATTTGGTACTGATTGGCTTTGTACAATCACGTTTTCAAGATTTAATCTCTACACAACAGTTTTTAAACCAACTTGAGCATGTGCCACAAAGTCATCTTGCACCAGGCTTGCATCCTTTTTATATCGAACAACATCAAGACCAACATTTACAAGATTTAGAACAGTTTTTGCAACAACAGCATTGTGTCGCGGTGGGTGAAATTGGCTTAGACACTTTTTTGGTTGAACATAAACAGCCTGAAGCGTTTCAAAAGCAGCAAGATTTTTTTGCCGCGCAATTGGAAATCGCACGCCATCGACAAAAACCTGTACTGCTACATATTCGTAAGGCTCATGCCGAAACCTTAAAAATACTCAAACAGCAACAATTTCAGTTTGGTGGCATTGCACATGCTTTTAGCGGTGGGGTAGAAGAAGCCAAAGCACTGATCAAATTGGGCTTTAAAATTGGTGTGACAGGGCAGATTACCAATCCCAATGCAAAAAAACTGCGCCGTGTTGTGCAGGAAATTGGTGCTGAACATTTGGTTTTGGAAACCGACTGCCCCGATATGACGCCTTTATGTTGTCAGACAGATACTCAATCACGAACCCGAAATACCCCTGCGAACCTGATTTATGTGCTTGAAGGTTTAGCGGATTGTTTAGATATTGCACCGCAAACTTTAGCCGCACAGCTTTGGCAGAATAGTGTTCAAGTATTAGACCTGCCTAAACTTTAGATGAAACAACACGAAGTCTGCGAAACGCAGTAAAATGCCCACACTTTGAAATTAAATTTGATTGCAGCATGACAGATCTTCTTCAAGATGATGAATATGAACGCCGTTTTGCAGGTGTGGCCAAAATTTATGGCGACAGTGCTTTTCAGCATTATGCCCAAAGTCATGTCATGGTGATAGGAATTGGCGGTGTCGGCTCTTGGGCGGTTGAGGCGTTGGCACGTACGGGTATCGGCGAGCTGACATTGGTGGATATGGATGTGGTCGCAGCATCTAACATTAACCGTCAATTGCCTGCCATGAGCTCAACCTTGGGGCATGAAAAAATTAATGTCATGGCAGAGCGTTGCCGTTCTATTAATCCACGTATCAAAATTAATTTGGTCGATGATTACCTCAGTCCAGATAACGTCAAAGCGTTATTGGCGACTGCACCTGATTTGATTTTAGATTGCATTGATGACGTAAAAGCTAAACTAGCGTTGATGCTGCATTGTCGTTTTAACAAGATTCCACTGATTGTTTCGGGTGGTGCAGGTGGCAAACTTGATCCGTTGAAAATTCGAGTGGCAGATTTATCTAAAACCGAACAAGACCCAATGTTGGCCAAATTGCGCGCCCAATTACGCAGCAAAGGTATTTGTAAAAAGCCAAAAGAAAAGTTTGGGATTACCTGTGTGTATTCCATCGACAATCCATTTTCTAGTGCCGATGTATGCCCAAGCGCAGGCTTGCGCTGTGGCGGCTATGGTTCGGCGGTGGTGGTCACGTCCAGTTTTGCGATGGTAGCTGTGGCAGAAGTGTTGAAAAAGTTAGATGCCTTACAGGCTAAAAATACATAAATCAAAGCCATGCGAGGCATGGCTTATAAAAAAGTTCTTTGATTTTGCACATCGCCAATGACTTTATTCAGTAGGTCGTTGTAGCTGCTGCTGTTCCTTAAAATGTATTCAAACATAGTCAAGGACTAATTCGCACTCTGTTAATGTCTTGTTGCCAAGCGTGTAACTAGAGCCTGAGTCGGTCAGTTCCGACTTGTAGCGGTCAGTCCGTTCTTGCAATATACGCTTTACAGTTTTGTAAGGCGTATAACGACTTATCTCATTGTCGTTTAATCTTGCAAGCACGTTTCTCGCAGCATTCCAATCAGCTTGCACAACTTCCCCATTGAAACGGTGAAAACGATCTCCCTTACGTGTACCTATTAAAAGGCCATGCAAGAAAGAATCACTTTGCGAAGTATATGCAGAATTGACTAGATGCACCGTAGAACCTCTACGGTGAGATATAGAAGTTAGGGCATTAGCTAACAAACCTTTAGCCCATGTATTTAAGCGTCTATTGGTGTTTTTGCCATAGTTGCGTTTAC